>CAJFNT010000150.1 GCA_904395315.1 uncultured Clostridia bacterium | reverse complement strand
TGAAATATCCGTCAAACTGCTCGATTATCCCTCTTTCATCCGGTTCTCTTATAAATATATTTTCTGATGAGTCTTTTATCATCATCCTCATCTTTTCAAGACCGTACTTTTTATCAAGCTCGTCCGCCTCACCCGGATATTCCTTCACATATTCTTCAAGCAGATCAGCCGCCGTATCAAAAACGAGCTTTGCCATCCTATTGGTGTACGCATTATTGTTTACCCGCTCATGATATTCATCCGGTCCGACAGCATCATATATCTCATACTTTGTTTTGTCCGCGTATCTCAGGAGTAGCGACCGGTAAAACCGCGCACATTCCAAAATCGTTTACATTCCTCCGCCGGAGAGTATGCTCTTATCCCTGTCGCGCGTATGTATTTTACAAATCCATATACCACCACAGCTGAGATATGATACTGCTTATCACGGAAATGCGTCCGCATCGGGCGGTTCGTGAATACATCAGTTACATTGTAGTCCGAACAGCCCTCATAGCCGCCCTCCTGACTTTCCCATGCGTAATACGCTCCCTTCAAGTCCGTATTCCTTTGCCTTTGTTCTCGCTCCGCCTATCGTTTCTATCCTGTAGCTCAAAAACGTGGTACATTTTTATATTTACAATTACAGAATGTACCTTTCCAGGCTCTACTTGCGGGATAATATTAGATAAAAGTCTTTCTCCATCAAGATATACTTCTTTTTTACCTGTTCTTTGTATCTTTATCTCATATATCGAGCTGCGATATACACGTGTTACCTCTGCCTCGTTCCAATCTCTTAGCAACTGCGGATCAATAAGCAAAACTCCAAATTCGGCTCTTACATCCAATATGTATTCCACGATAGCTCTGTACAACCAGCTTGTTGTACCGGTAGTCCTACTTCCGGTGTGTTCTCTTTTAATTATAGTTACATCCACCACACATATCAGAGTAAGGAATATAACCCAAAAATGTCTACTAAGGACTGTTTCTATTTTGCCTGTAATATAAAATTGTTTCTGCCTGCTGAAAATGCTATCTTTTTTTTCTGTACCTCAAGTACTCCGGGCACACCGGAGTTGATCGTTATCTGTCCATTATTTATAATGACTTCAATATCTCTATGTTTTGCGTGAACGCTTGTGATTTCACTGATAGGACATGGTTTTATTATTACCGATTTGCCTCCTTCTTCAATATGTATACCTGCTATATGCTTATACATCCACATTTCTATTTCACTGAACATATGATGATTGCATGAATCTGTCATATCCCATTTCTCGCATAACGTTGTCATTCCGTGGTTTATCCAATAAGCATAACTCGGATATTCAGGATTTAAGCATAACTTATACACTGTTTGTGCATATCCATATTCGGAAAGCGCATTGAATATATACTTCATGCCAAGAATCCCGCAGTCGATATGAAATTCGCGCTTTTCTATGAGCTGCGATAAATATTCTGCAGCTAACGGTTTTTCATCACTGTTATATAGATCCTGATAAATTGCACACGCTATTGCTGTTGTATTATTGCCCAAAAACATATCATTCTCAATATATTTTCGCCTTACAGCCGTTTTGATCTCCTCTGACCGCTGTGCATAATGGCTTCCGTCTTTTCCCAGGAGGTCAGCACATCGCGACATTATTTTATTATTTATATAAAAATACGCCGTATCGGTAAGTTCCACAGGACAAGTTTCCACACCATCCGGAGCACACCAGTCACCGAGCCCAAAACACACCATATCGTTATCCGACATACTTTCCATGAACCGCATATACGACTGCATATTTTCCCAAAAACTTTTGACAGCGCTCAGATCACCTGTATAGTAATATATATAATATGGCAATAAGATAAGTACGCTGTCCCAGGCCGGGCCGCTGCCCCAATTATATCCCCAACCTGCTGTAGGCGCTATACAGCATATCTGTCCGCTTGGACGCTGGGTATCACATATATCTACAAGCCATTTTTTATATGAGGAAACCGCATCAAAATTCATTAGGGTCTGTTCCGCAGATAACAGTGCATCACCTGTCCATGCATTCTGCTCACGCTGTGGACAATCCGTCGGCAGTCCCACAAAATTTGATAAAGTAGACTGGCGAGCTGCCGCGTGTATTTTATTGAGCATTTCGTCACTGCATGAAAAGTTCCCAATCACCTCAAAATCTGTATAAATCATTTCCCCTACAAGTTCAAATTCATCCGGCGCACCGGTAACTTCAACATACCTGAAACCATGATAGGCAAAACGGGGTGCCCACTCTTCAACGCCGTTGCCGCTCATTATATATTCATCAAAATGCGTGGTGCTGCCAATAATCGTATTTAGTCTTTCAGGAGCTATTGTCCCGTCTTCATGAAGCAGCTCGCTATATCTCATCGTTATTCGCTGACCGCGAGCTCCGCCTTTAACTTTAATATGTGCCCAGCCGCTTATATTTTCACCAATATCGTAAACATTATTTCCAATATATTTTGCTTTAAGCCGTTTCTTTACACGTATTGGTGGAATTTTCCTTGGCTCTGGAGCTCCTCCCGGTCCGCGGCATATAAATGCATTCTGCCATGTGCTATCATTAAAGTTCGCTGTTGCCCAGTCCTTATCATAAAGACGTGCATCAAATATTTCACCTCGTCTTGTCTCATTATACAGGACCGCACTGTCAGTGCATTTCCATGATGTATCAGAAGAAATCAGCTCTATTTCTCCGCTTTTATATGTTATTTCAAGCTGTGCCGCAAGCTTCGGATGATGAAACCACGCAGGCTTATAAACATCCCATCTATAATATGTTACAAAATAGCATCCGTTGCCGAGAATTACCCCAAGAACATTTTTGCCAAGTTGCAAAAATGACGTTATATCATATGTATTGTAAATAACGCGCGTATCATATTTCGTGAACGGAGTTGAGAGTACTTCATCGCTTATCTCTTGGCCGTTTACAAAACTGCATGCCAGACCCAGTCCGCATATATTCAATTCAGCTTTTTTGATCTCCTCTGATAAATTGAATGTTTTGCGAAACATAGGTGATGCTTTTATTTCGCTTATATCCTCTTTAGCTATCCATTTTGCATTTTCCAGCAATAAGATCACCTCTTATATTTTTAAATGTTGTATTTCGCCTCTAATGCACACATCTACTCGCAAAAAACATATGTTCCTTTGCTGACTTTGTAACTATTATTGCCCGTAATAATTACCGCCTCATTGGGCACAGTGAACTCATATCTGATATATCCATCCTCATACTGCCATCTCGATTTGATCGTTCCGTATTTTGTTTCAAATGAGCCTTCTGCCCATTTCAGTCGCCTATCCGGTCTAGGATGTAAAATTACATTTTCAAATCCAGGCTTGCTTTCATCAGCTTTTATTCCCAATATCGTTTCATACATCCATGCCGCAACAGAACCATATGCGTAATGATTAAATGAGTTCATTTTATCACTCCACATACTCCCGTCCTTCTTCATGCCGTCCCAATGTTCCCATATTGTTGTAGCGCCCATATTGACCGAAAAAAGCCACGAAGGATAATCCTCTTCCAAAAGCAGTGAATACGCAAGCTCAGTGTACCCATTATCGGATAATGCCGAAAGAAGATAGGTCGTTCCGACAAAGCCGGTTGAAAGCTTATTATCATTGTCTTTTATTAACCGAACAAGTTTTTCCGCTGTTTCTTTTTTGCTCGTTGCAAGATCAAATGCGAGCGCAAGAACACATTCCGTTTGGGTCTTATATTCTTTAAATTTTTTACGGAATGCTGCCAATATGTTATCATAGAGATTTTGGTAATATACCGTTGAAAGTCCGAGAACACCCCTTGCTTTTATTATTATTGATACAGAATATGCAAAATATGCAGATGCCACAAGATCTTCATTTGATGCACCGCGCATATTTTCCTCACTGCTGCCGCCTACAGCATCAAGAGCAAGCCAATCCCCGAGCTGATTTGCACCGCACCACAGATATTCCTCAGTCGTATGAGACAATATATAATTTATCCATGATTCCATGCTGTTGAGCTGTTCTTCCAATACAGACTTATCTCCATATGTAACATAGATCTGCCATGGACATATCACTGCTGCATCTCCCCAGGCTGCACAAGGCAAAGAAGTATTGTTCGGCAGCACTGATGGGATAACTTGTGGTACAGCACCATCATCCTTTTGTGCCGCCGCAAGATCATGCAGCCATTTTTTGAAGAACTTCTTTACATCAAAGTTATATGCCGCTGTTTTTATAAACACCTGAGCATCTCCGGTCCACCCGAGTCGTTCATCACGCTGCGGGCAGTCGGTAGGAATATCTATGAAATTGCTTTTCTGCCCCCATATTACATTTTCATACAGCCTGTTCACTTTGTCATTTGAGCATATATAATATCCGGTCCTTCTCATATCCGAATAAACAGGCACCGCCATAAAATCACTTGCGCTCATACCTGCCGGCATTCTTTCCATGCGTATATACCTAAATCCCATAAATGTAAAATGTGGCCTGTAGTTCTGTTCGCCGTCACAGCATATATATTTAATATGCTGCTTTGCACTGCGAAGATTTTTCGTATATAAATTACCGTCCTTATCAAGTATTTCACCATGAGAATATTCGATAATATCGCCTTTTCTTGCATTGACACTAAAGCATACATATCCTGCCATATTCTGTCCAAAATCAAACACTGTTTCACCATTCGGCGTTCTTATAACTGCCTTTACCGGGATCTGTCCATGTTCACAGACGATCTCTCCTTCTTGCGGTATTAGGCTTGATTTGGCCGCATGAAGTATTGATGCCGGCTCCCAATTACTCGGGATAAAGGATGCATCATATGTTTCTCCATCGTATATTTCGCTCATTCTTATCTGACTTTCCGATGTCTGCCATGTATTATCTGTAAAAACATTCTGGATAGTGCCGTCATCGTATTCTATGTTGAGAGCAGCAATAATTGCCGAAACGCCGCCCCATATATTTTGATCGCGCCACTCAATAAGCATTCCTCTATACCAGCCCTTTCCGACCGTTACATAAAGCACATTTTCATTTTTTATGCATTCGGTAACATCATAAGTCTGATACTGATGCCGCTTATCATATTCTGTCCAGCCCGGGGCCAGGAAAAAATCCCCTATGCGCTTGCCGTTCAGGCAAGCCTCATACACACCCATAGCTGTTATCTGTAACTTCGCTTTTATAACATTTTTACCGCATGAAAAAGTTTTTCTGAAAACAGGACATACTTCTCCATAATCACGGCGGCTTTTTATCCACTCCGACTTCATGATGTCATTTATCATGATCCGTTTTCCTCCTTATTCTTCGTATACCAAGTAATTGCAAAATACTGCCGCTTATTTAAGATAAGATGCAAGCTCCGGCACTTTTGTCTTTATCTGCTCAGCAACATAATCGGCTATTTCACTTGCACCTGTTTCGCTGAGATCCGTCAGATCATCACCATTGATCTTTAGATTCGTATTCGGATGCTTGGCAAGCTGATCCTCTGTGATTATCCCCTGCTCGATAAGCTTGTAAAGATACATCTTTTTCTTTGTCCCGTTAAGATCCGACTGTAACAAGCCAAGTGTCCATTCATGAATATTGATGCAGGGTACATCATATTCCTTCGCGAGAGCCGGTATTACTGCCGAAAAGTTCTGCCCCGTCTCACAATTGATATGAAAGTTCACATTCTCACCTCTGTTCGGAGGAACAATAAGAACAATATTTACTCCCATCGCTTTACACTCTGTTATGAATTTTGTCATATATTCTTTGTACGTCGAAAAATAATTTGCATCATATCGGGGGTCTGAGTCGCTGTAGCGAGTCTTGTAAAAGTCATTGTGCAGAAAGCCGACAATAAAGTAATCATCCGCGGCAATATCAGCTTTAACTGCAGGCCATATATTCTTGTAAAAATCCTCAGCGGTATATCCGGCTACGGCATTATTATATACGCTGACGCCGGGATCAAACTTTTCTGAAAACGGTTCTCCCCAGCCCTGCTGCGGATAGTAGTCAGATGCCCATGACATCATCGTCTGATCACCCGCTAAAAAGATCGATGGAGCATAAACGACCGATCTGCAGACCGGGGTCAGATCCGACTCGATCCAAAGAAATGCCCTGATATTTTGTGTAGTGGTAATATTTATATTTACGCTTATCTTTGTCTTATCATACTCTGATGCTCTTGCTATATTTGCACTTGCAAGTATACCATCTTTATCATACTGCGCTATGATAAGTATCTGTCCGGACAGATCATCACCATACGCCGCAGCGGTCGCAATTGTTTTTGTTTCATTTACTGTTATCTCAACATACGGCGATCCACTTGCCGTCAGATCACTCTCAGTCAAAACAGGATCCGTTATTTTTTGTCGGTATATGCCATCAGCTGATACATTAGGTATTGCAAATACAATTATCATGAGCATTGCAACAGTCAAACACATTCCTATAAAGTTTCTTTTCATTTGAGATCATTGCCCTCCTGCTGCGTATAATATCGGTGATATTTATATCTATCGTACAGTTTTTATCCAGACGTTCGTTTCGGAATCTCTCCGCCATGTTTTCCCCGCTGAGGCATAGTCCGTCATCTTGATATCTCTTCCGCCAAACTCTATACTGCCATGAATCATAGATCTAAACTGCGGCTGCATTTTTTTGAATACCGGCTTTTCGGGAACCATCTTGATATCATCGCATATTTTCCCGAGTCTCGCATCTCCTGCAAGGACTATAGGTCCATGCATAAACGCAATATAGCTGCTACTCGCGTCATCATCAGGATCTTCCTCTCCCTTTACTGCCCTCGTATTCATATCCAACACAAGATCTATAACATCACCGTTTCGCCATACTCTGTCTAAAACTGCCATTCCGTTTTTGACTTCCGCATCCGCATACTGTCCGTTTATCATTATATCATACTCATTTGAAAAATATGGGATGCGCAGTCTTATTTCAAATTCCCTTGAAACTTTGGTCTCAACACTTATAGATACTGTCCCTTCGGTCGGATATCCGGTATCCGTTACAAACCGTACAGAACGATCCTCTGCATTAAACTCTGCTTTCCCCGGAAGATAAAGCATAAAGGAAAATCCTCCGGCATCATTAAGCACGCTCATCTGCGGCACACGTCCTATACCTGCTGCGCCTATGGCAATACAGCATCCGAAATATGCAGTCCTTTCAAGCATTGGTTTGAATCCGCCGACAGCTTTGCCGCGTATATCCGCACGCAATGGACTATAGCTGTCAAAAACCTGTCCGCGCGGATGTGCCTTATGATACGTATCATAAACATTTCTGTAATACGGCTCGTCAAATGTTGCCTCAGCTCCGCATGTGCAGCCATCAGTATTTACAGCGCCGTATAGCGCATTATATACCGACCTTTCGATCTCGTCGGCATATATGCTGTCACCTGTAAGCTTAAGCAGCTTAAAGCACAGCTTTATCCATGTAACTGTCACGCACGTCTCCTGCATAAGTCCGGTACAGTCACGGGCTGTCTGCATAAGTCTTGAGTGATTGAATAATTCATGCTTGCAGCCCGCCGAACCTACTATCGTTATCTCCGACTCAATAAGTTTCTTTGAAAACTTCACTGCCGCATCGCGCCATTTTTCTTCTCCGACAGCCTTATAGTATTCTGTAAGACCCTCAAAACATGACATAAGTTCATATGCTTTTGTTACCGGATATTCATACGGATACAGCTTGTCCTCATATGCTGCCTCAAAAATATCAAATCCCTTAGCGCCGCCGCTACTCACTATATATCCGGCAAAATCAAGATACTTGCTTTCTCCTGTGATATTATAAAGTAGTACGACAGGTTCAAGGATAGATGAAGAATTTATACCGCCCCACATTTCCGAGGTATCGGTTATCTCTGTTTTTCCTGCACCTATATGATCGATTATATAATCGAGCTGGGCGCATGCTGTTCGGATGACGCATTCCCTCAGCTTTTCATCAATGCATATATAGCTGAAATGGATAAGACCGAGTAGAACATATTTTCTGCACCATATGTCCCATCCGCAGAATTCATTTTCCTTGCTGTATGCAGTGATTCTTCCCTCATCATCTGCATATTTGATGATTTGTTCCGCCGACTCCAAAAGTATCGAATAAAGCTCAGGATCATGGGTATATTCGTAAACTATGCACGCGCCTCGCATAAGTTTGCCCCAGTACTCGCCGCGCCATCCGTTGTCCTCGTCATCATCAGTCCCGCCGAATTGATCTGTGAGCATTCTCCAAATACTTCTGTCCTTCAGCTGGACATGCTCAACATACTTTATTATATCATCGACAATCCCAACGCAGCTAAAGCTGCCGCCCGCCTCAAGCTTATCCGTTACCTTATAATACATATATATTTCTCCCATTATCCATATCTAACTATGTGTTTTTTATAAGAAATCAACCTTTTACTGCACCTATCATCACACCCTTTGTGAAATATTTCTGAATAAACGGATATACGCATAATATCGGCACGACCGAAACTATTATGACCGCATATTTTACAGTTTCACTTACAAATGATGAATCGCCCGCACCAACATCCATTGCTGTTACCATTGATGATGTGTCATTCTGAATAAGTATTTCCCTCAGTATAAGCTGTAAAGGGAATTTATTTCTATCATTTATATACAGCATTGCGTTGAACCATGAATTCCAATGGGTAACTGCATAATATAGGCATATTACAGCCATGGTAGCCTTTGAAAGCGGAATTATGATCTGCCACATTATTCTTAATTCCGAAGCACCGTCAAGCTTAGCCGATTCCTCCAAGCTGTCAGGCACAGATGCGAACGCTGTTCGCATAATTATCATATTGTATGTACTTATCGCTCCAGGAATAATTATCGCCCACAGTGAGTCAAGCAACCCGAGATCTACAATATTTAGGTATGACGGGATCATACCTCCCGAAAAATACATTGTAAAAACAACGAAAATTGTTAACGGTTTTCTCCAGAAAACATTTTTTCTGGACAATACGAACGCTGCAATGCTTGTCATTACCATATTAAGTGCCAGCCCAAATACCAATACAAAAATCGTATTTGCATAGCCTCTCAATATCATAGGATTATTGAGCATCAGCTTATATGCAGTTAATGAAAAACCTGTAGGCTTTAAGAGTATGCCTGTATGTGCACTAAAAAGTTTTGCATCTGAGAAGGAAGCGCACAGCACATGCCACATAGGATAGAACATCACGATCATCAGCGCTATCATAAAGACAACGTTGAAAATATCAAATGCCCTTTCACTCATGCCTATTTTTATTTTATTTGATACTTTTTTCATGCCTTGCACCCCCCTTACCATAGCGATGTCTCCGATACTCTTGACGATATATTATTCGCAATAATTAATATAATAAAGTTTACTACAGAGTTCAAAAGTCCGACAGCTGAGCTGTATGACCAGTTCTGCTGCGCAAAACCGACACGATATACATAGCTTGATATTACATCACTTGTTTCATATATCAGCGGATTATACAGAAGGATGATCTTTTCATATCCGACTGTAAGCAGATTTCCTATCCTCAGAATGAACATTATTATTATTGTCGGAGCAATGCCGGGCAATGTAACATGGACCATCTGGTTCCACTTTCCCGCGCCGTCTATCTTAGCTGCCTCATACAGTTCTTGGTCTATTCCGGCGAGTGCTGCAAGATATATTATTGAGCCCCAGCCTACTTCCTGCCATATATCAGAAATAATATATATGGGCACAAAACACTCTGCTCTGCTCAAAAGGCCGGCAGTATTTCCGCTTATCGATGACACTATTTGATATATTATGCCTCCCTGGCTGACAAAATCTTTTATGAGTCCGCATACAACAACCAATGATATAAAATGGGGTATATATGAGATCGTCTGTGAGGCTGACTTCAGCTTAGGTATTTTCAACTCGTTGAACAGCAGTGCAAGTATTATCGGTGCCGGGAATCCAAAGATTATGCTTGCAACGCTGATCACTACCGTATTTCTAAGAATTCTTACAAAATCGGGATTTGCAAAAAAATTCTTGAAGTGTTCAAATCCTACCCATGGGCTGTCCCATATACCCAATGACGGCTGATAATCTTTAAATGCGATTATGGCACCGTACATTGGCTTGTAGCAAAAGATCACATAGTATACTATCACCGGGATAAATATTATGTACAAAATATAGTTTCTCTTGAAATCCGACTTTATTACCTTTCTTATGCTTTGTTTGTTATTCTTTTCTGCTCTCATTTTCATTATTACCCTCTCAGCTTTCAGTTGGATACATTTACAATATAAATATCTTTTGTTATCAATTCTGAGCCGGAAAGTGAATCAACGATATAGACTTCCAATGTTTTAACATCATCTGAAAATCCCGTGCTTATTGCCAAACTGTCGGTGCCGTTTATTATAGCTGTTTTATCCACCTTCATGCCAAGATATTTTTTATCGTTCCATGCGGTAACAATAATATATGCATTTTCAATATCCTCGGAATTTTCCGCGACATAAAGCTTCAAATTACCGCTACTGTATTCAGCAAACTCTATTTTTACCGCACAATCATCTACTGTTGTAAAAGCTCCACTTACCGTACTTCCTATCGGATCTCCTTTATCGTTCAAAAGCGTATCCGAAAGAGATATGCTATATCTTTCTCCGGCAGCAAGAGCATCCGACAATATTATTGTTATCATCATGCTGTCTCTGTCATATTCAGCGCTCTTTACTCTCAGTTCTCCATGACTGCCCATAATGCTGACTTTATCCGGTGTCATACTCTGTCCTGATATTGCCTGCGATATCTTAAGTTTTAGTACTCTATCTTTTGAGGTTATCTCTGCTGCATTATCTCCGTTTAGTATCGTCTCTATTTCATAGTTTTCTACCATGCTTATCTTCACATTATCCAATGCTATATATGATGGGATCTCATATCCTCCCGGTCCGTAGCACCTGATAAAATTCAATGAACTGAACGCTGCATTTTCATCCGAAATATCCACATTTTCAACAAAAGGATCATCGTCAATATATATTGAATATTTCATATTTGGTATATCAAAATCTATTTTCAGATTATACCATTTTTCTTTCTCATACTTAAAGCGATTATCACCCTTATATATTTCGGTCGAGTTAATTCTGAACATTTGATTCTGTACTGAGCCGGATTCGATCATATCAAAACGCATCTCTTCAAGAGGCTGTGTAACCGCAGCCGGATATTCGTTGATATAAAATTCAGCTTCGAACTGAACGTGAGCTGTACCGTTTGGATTGCTGAAATTAGCATATGCACCTGTATCAGATCCGTTATCCTTTTCTATCCCAAGAGCAAGACTCGTTCCATGATCATCATCAATAGTCACCGGCCTGCAATATCCATTTTTGGTGTTTAAACCTACATTAGACCCAACTCCGGTACTTCCGGCATCAATGTAGCTGCTGAAATCCTCCTGCCATAAAACAGTTGACCTTGAAAAGTCGACAGCAGCAGTAAACGAAAACGTCTTTGAGTTGCCTGTACTGTCATATACGACCGCAGAGATCAGAAGTGTTCCGCTTCCATATTCAGAAAAGTCAAATAATGTGCTTTCTTCCCTGCTCTGTCCGGCACCCACATTATTTACATAGAATTCAACATGATCCAGACCATTTGCACATACCGTATCAAAAAGTACCTTTCTTTCGTCCGTATTGCTATAATGCTTTTCCGTTATACCGCCGTCAAAGCTGCCGTCAATATCCGGTTTTTCAGAACCGATCACTGTTACAGAGCATCTCTCACTTGTTGTTCCAATGCTGTCGACCGCCTCTGCAGACACCGTATGTGTACCGACCGAT
>CAJFNT010000149.1 GCA_904395315.1 uncultured Clostridia bacterium | reverse complement strand
GCAGATCCTCGTCGATTTCCTTTTCTGTAGTGTCATCGGGGAGTTGTTTTGTTACCGTTGAGAGCTTGTCTATCTCACCACTGAAACAGTCAACGACCTTTTCCAGTGCCCATTTTTCGCCCGCTACGGCAGCCTTTATTGTTTCATAATCAGGTATCTTTTGTTCTGTCATTTTCGTTGCTCCTTTCGTTAACACTTAAATTAATTGTCTTTTTCTGCTTATATAACTGTTTGTTCTGTATTTCAAAAATACATCTTATCAGTATTTACAACTGTATTTCAACATATAATACAATCCCCAGTCCTGATCGTTGGCATACGGATCATAGAATCCCGCTTTTTCTCCGTTTACGGAAACGGGATAAACATACGCGCATGACGCGCTTCCATCAGGCATAAACAGACTCAATACACCCCTATGGGCAGCTTCCGCCTTTTTGAGATATTCTTTGCTGCCTGTCAGCTTTGCGTACTTGTAGTATACATTTGCGGTGAGAGCGCTCCAATAATGAGGGAATGTATCGCCGTATAATTTTTTCTTCCCGAACCAATATCCGTCCCAATGGCGGATCGCGACCTCATACAGATGATAATCGGGCTGTGAGCCGTTGAACAATTCAAGTATTTCAAGCTGCTTTTCCGCAGCGTCAAGATATTTTTTATCATTTGTCAGCGAATATACATTTAATAAAATATCCGCTGCCGGCGCAACTATGCTCTGCTCATAATTAACTTCCGAAGCGGGATAATTTGTGCCGGTATCACAGATGTAATCCGCGTGGCGGATAAACTGCGCCGTCAGAGCCGCTGCTTCGGAGATCATATTTTCCGCTTTCAGACAATCTATGATTGGTACCGACGGAAGCTCTATAGGATAGAATTTCTCGCCGCCGTTTGCATAATAATACATTATGATCTTATAGGCCGTATGTAAATAGTCCTGCTTTTTATACAATTTATATAATTCTATATAAAATAAAGAGAACCACGGCGCGTTATATAAACGTTTATAGCTGTTATCGCGCATGTAGTCATTATATACTTCGCCGGTGCATTCATCGACAAGCTCCCTTTTAACATAATCAATATATTTTAAAAGGGATCTTTCCGCTTGACCGTCCTGCGCGCTTTGTAAATATGATGCAAGCAAAATGCCCATGCATATACGTTCACGTCCGCCGTTGCAGTCGTACGCGTCAGAATAAAACAGCGTCTTTTCTTCATTATCGTAAATCAAATATGCTCCGTCAAGATGGCTGTTCCTGTTGTGATACTGCTGCTTTTCCGCAATAAACCGGCAGCGCGATCTTACAAGCTCGGAAAACGCCGGCATAACGATCAGTCTTAAGTACGTATGAACGCCGCTTATGCATATGCTGTATTTTATCTCGCCCTGAGATCCTGTATCCGCTTTAAAATAAACCGAGTTGTCTTTGATTGAAAAATGCACCGGATTATTTCCGAGTAATATTTCCACATCATTGCGGGCAAAGGCAAAGTTGGCTTTTATCTCGATATTTGAGTCCTCTCCTCTGAACAGTACATATTTTTCGGTACGGACATCAACGAATTTTTTGCAGTGTACCGCGGCCTGTTTATAAAAATCTTCTTTGCCACAGTGAAAAAATAATGTCCATGAAATAGTATATCGTTCTCCGGGAGCCAGAGAAAACGGCGAAGGATGCATGATAAAATCTCCGCGGTCATTGCTCATTTTTGATATATCGCGCTCCACGCTGTATCCGCCCAGCGAACCTGAGTTGAGGACCATTCCCAAATGCGGCGCGCCACCTCCCATTCGCAGAGCCATAACATATGATACCTCACCTCCGCACCAAATATGTGCATGGCATTTATTGGTCATGCATTCGGCAGCAGTGGTGTATTCATCATTAAACGGCGTGTATATCCCGATGTCCGTCAGCTTGGTGAAAATATCCTTATCAGTGTTGTTTATGAACGAATATTTCTCTTTTATTACATTGCCTTCCTGCTTGCGCTTGACCTCAACATCGAGCGGAAGCTCACATTTTACAGTGCCCCATTCTGTATTGCCATCAATCCAATTCATTTTATATTTGTCCTGCGGGTATATCAGTTCTTTCATAGATCAAATCTCCTTATTTTCGCATAAATATAGATCCCATACATATAATTCGCAATTTATCTGTAAGTTATAGAAAAGTATATCATAAAATAATGCAAAAGTCCATACCTGAACCAGACTATTTACTCACATTATCGTCATTTTCCTCGTCAAGCTCGTCCTCGTTGACCTCATTTCCGTTCAGCTCGTCATACTCAGCCTCCGCTTCTGCATCAT
>CAJFNT010000148.1 GCA_904395315.1 uncultured Clostridia bacterium | reverse complement strand
TATGTGTTTTTCTTGGTCGTTAAACATTATATCACATTTTGGAGTTATTCTCATCTTTTTTGTCACACATCAATTATATCATAACAATTAATTATATAAATTTGCTTTTTGGTTAAATGATGTATGATTCTCAGTTTATTTTTGATTCAAAACAAAAATAGAGTACCACAAAATGAACAAACATCCATTTTGCAGTACTCCAAGCAAAATCAACCATTTTAAGAGGCATCAAATACCCGTTATTAGGAAAAATCCGATGACTACGATCCCAAGGACTATCCTATACCACCCAAACGACGTGAAACTGTGTTTTCTAACATAGTTCATCAAGAACTTGATAGAGGCAAGAGATACAAGATACGCAATCACCATACCAGTGAACAAAATCGCTATTTCCGATCCAGTCATATCCATACCTGCTGTCACGATCTTAAGAAGACTTACTCCGAACATTACAGGTATAGCAAGAAAGAATGAAAATTCCGCCGCAACACCTCTTGAACACCCCGCTATCATACCTCCAAGTATAGTAGAACCTGAGCGCGATGTTCCTGGAATTATCGAAAGCACCTGAAACGCTCCTATCAAAAGAGCTGTCCTATAACTCATCTCATTTATACTCGTAACAGTTGTTTTTTTATGTACACGCTCAACTATTATAAATGCAATACCGTAAATTATCAGCATCGCAGATACAACTTCCCAATTCTCGAAATGCTCCATGAATTCGTTTAATAAAAGTCCAATCACAGCAGCCGGTATACACGCAGCTATCACCTTAAACCACATCTGCCAGGTATCTTTTTTTTCCGTCTTTGTCTTTTTCGGCGAAAAAGGATTGAGACGGTGAAAATACAGCGTCACAACAGCCAATATAGCTCCAAGCTGGATCACATAAAGGTAAAGATCCGTTGCTGTAAAAGACGATTCTGGGTTTGTGTTGCCTATCAGCTCATTTACAAGTATCATATGTCCGGTAGAACTTATGGGCAGCCATTCGGTTATACCTTCGACGATACCAAGTATAATTGATTTTACAAATTCAAATATCATTTACTTATCCAATCCCTTAATATAATTTATAATCATATTTGCCGCAGTCTCGATACCGAGCGAGCATGTGTTTAAGCACATATCATAGTTCAGCATTGAACCCCAATCACGGTTAGAATAGTAGCTGTAATATATGCGTCTCTGCTTATCTGTCTTTACAACACGGTCTTTTGCTTGTTTTTCAGTGATATTAAACGCTTCTTTTACACGTTTTATTCTGAAAGGCTGATCCGCATATATGAAAACATTGAGCAGATCCACATTTTGTATGTCATCAAGCACATAATCCGCACACCGTCCGACTATAACACAGTTATCACGGCTCGCCACATCCTTTATGACCTGTGACTGTGCTATGAATAATTTATCATTCAGAGGCATCTCATAATAAAGAGGCCCTGTTATACCTCGCAATGAATAATTTCCGCTCGCAAGTGAATAAAGGAAGCTTGAAGTTGCCTTTTCGTCTATATCATCTATAGCCTCTTTTGAGATATTACTCTTCTTTGCCGCCATTTCAACAAGTTCCTTATCATAGAATTTGTAGCCGAGCGCCTCAGCAACCATCTGACCTATGTCGTGTCCTGCCGAACCGTACTGTCTGCCGATCGTTATTACTCTTGTCATATTGTTTCATTCCTTTCATTATTAATTTTAAAGGAGATGCTCTCTCCATTTGTATTTAAGATGCGGAAAACTGTCCGCATTATTGATCTGTAATATCAATATTTTCCCTATATTCAACAAGATATTCATTTATCTTATTTACATAATGTCTTGTTTCCGGAAACGGTATATGTTTCAATGTTTCTCCGTCTGAACTGTATTCCGGATTGTCAAGCCATTTATCTACATTTCCCATGCCGGCATTATAAGCCGCAAGCGCCGTGTCTACTATCTCATATTTGTCAATAAGTGATCGCAGGACATAGCATCCTATCTGTATATTTGTCTCCGGATCCATATAATCATAATCTTCAAGCCCGAGTTTTCCGGCATATTCGTGCGCGGTCTCTTCTGTCAGCTGCATGAGCCCGCCCGCATATGCCGATCTCGCATCCGGTACAAAATTGCTTTCCTGCTTTATTACCGCGATAACAAGATATGGATCAAGATCGTTCTCATTCGCATACTTTGTTATATAACTGCTGTATTCAACAGGATACTTTATATTTCTGCTCATCTCAAGTCCGCTTTTTATGCCTACAATAGACAAACAGATCATAAATACAGCCAGCAGAAAAACAATAAAACGTTGTCTTGCTCTTTTTTTACGTATTTTCCTGCGCTGCTGCTGTTTCTGCCGCATCCTTGATTTTGTTATAGATGTACTCAATTTGTTCTCCCAATCTACATGCATCACTGTCGCTTTCCGCATTATTTACTATGATATAATCCGAATGTCTTTTATAAAAATTTTCATTTTTCTGAGCATCAATGCGCTTTTCCGCGAGCTCTCTTGAGAGTCCGTCACGTCTCATTATACGCTCTATCCTGATATCTCTGTCAGCTATGACCGAAACCACACAATTGCATAACTTTATTACAGGACTGCCTATTATAACAGCGCCGTCAATCGCGCAGATCATATTAGAGACTGAATCTATTTCCTCTTTTATATATTGATAAATATATTTATGTGTTATCTCATTCAGTTTATTCAGCTTTTTTTGATCTGAAAATACGATAGACGCAAGAACTGGACGGTCAAGTGTTCCATCGCTTTTAAGTATCCCTTTCCCAAAATTATCGGTAAGCTCTTTTAAACATTTGCTGTCTTTTGGGACTATCTCGCGCGCTGCCTTGTCCGCGTCGGACACATACACTCCAAGTCTGCGAAACCCATCGCTTACAGTTGTTTTCCCGGCCCCGCTACCACCGGTCAATGCAAATATGTATTTATTCATATGTTTTCTATCTGCCAATCTATAGCGCCTCGCCCTTCCCTTTCAAGGATCTTGTTTGCCATCTTAAAATGTCCGCATCCGAAAAAGCCTCTTGATGCTGAGAGAGGACTCGGATGTGCAGCCGTGAGTATCACATGCTGAGAATTCGTTATAAGTCCCATCTTTTCTTTTGCATTATTGCCCCAAAGCATGAATATGATCGGCTCGGACCGATCATTCAAAAGCTCTATTATCCTGCTCGTAAACTGTTCCCATCCCTTATTTCTATGAGAATTCGCAACTCCGTCACGAACAGTCAATGACGCATTCAAAAGCATTACACCCTGCCTTGCCCATTTTTCAAGATAACCATTGTTCGGTATATAACATCCAAGCTCATTATGAAGCTCTTTATATATATTTACGAGCGAAGGCGGAATCTTAACACCTTTTTTTACTGAAAATGCAAAACCATGCGCCTGTCCCGGCTCATGATACGGGTCCTGCCCCAGTATTACCACCTTTGTATCTTTATAAGATGTCCATTTCAAAGCATTATATATGTCATACATATCCGGGTGGATCAAATGAGTTTTATACTCCTCTGCCAAAAAAGCTCTCAGCTTTTTATAATAGTCTTTCTCAAATTCATCTTTGAGCAGCTCATCCCAATCATTTCCTATATGTACCATTAAATACTACGCTCCATTCGAATCTTTGAATTATATAACTGTAAAACAGTTCTAACACCATCCGCTTCTTTATTTATATTATATCATAAACAAAGTTTAATATCAAGCAAAATTTATAAATAATAGCATTAGATCCTGTACATATTATGTTATACGATCCGCCTCGAAAAAGGTTGGAAGTCAATTTTGATGTTTTATTATGTATTCCGTTTCACCGACAGAAAGCCCATATTTTGATGCTATCGCGGAAATGCGCATCCCTTTTTCGTAATCATTGATAACTGAC
This sequence comes from uncultured Clostridia bacterium, assembly GCA_904395315.1. Classification (GTDB taxonomy): domain Bacteria; phylum Bacillota; class Clostridia; order UBA1381; family UBA1381; genus Ornithomonoglobus. The sequence goes on along the minus strand of CAJFNT010000148.1, from coordinate 1,666 downwards.
TCTTTCTTGGATCTGTCAGATTTTTTTTCATTTTTCCCGCTGAAATTTTTCAATTCTGTCAATACAGCTTTTCCATACCGATCCGCTTTAGTCTCTCCTATTCCTGAAACGCGCAAAAGCTCTTCACGATTTTGCGGCATTTTTCTGCATATATCCTTAAGAGTATTGTCTGTAAATACCACATACGGAGGTACCCCCTGAGTTTTTGCTATACGCATCCTCATTTTTTTCAGCTGGTCAAAAAGTTCAGCTGATATGTCATCTGCTGTTTTGTCATCCTGATATTTTTTATTTTCACCTGCTGATATCCGGCTTTTGAGAGGAAGACGTTTTAACGTTCTATTCCCTTCATCGATACATCCGGAACAGTTCCCACATGGGACATATCTCTTTTCTCCAAAATAATTCAGAATATAATTTCTCAGGCACCCTGATTCTGTGCAGTAATCGATCATCCGGTTCATCCTGTATATATCTTTTGAACGTATCTTTGCACGCATCTCCGGGGTCAGCTCTTCGTTTTGCTCGCTGTGATCAATAAAGAATCTTATGGTAAATATATCTTTCGGACTGTATAAAAGAATACAGTCAGCATTTGAACCGTCGCGTCCGGCACGCCCCGCCTCCTGATAATAATTTTCTATATTTTTAGGCATGTTATAATGAATAACAAACGACACATTCGACTTATCTATTCCCATACCAAACGCGTTTGTCGCTATGACAACAGGTTTTCTGTCGTATATAAAATCATCTTGATTTTTTTGCCTTTCCTCTGCCGACAAACCGGCATGATATCGTGTAACATCGATATCCATAGATGAAAGTGTATCGTAAAGCTCATTTGCCGACTTTCTCGTTGCGCAGTATATTATCCCGCTCTTTCCCTTATGTGATAGCAGTATATCAATGAGTTCATCAAAGCGATCGCTTTTCGTCTTCGGATGTCTGACTTCAAAATAGAGATTTGGTCTGTCAAAGCCTGTTGTCATCACATAAGGATCTTTTAATCCAAGTATCTTTATTATATCCGAACGGACTTCATCTGTCGCAGTCGCGGTAAACGCGCCTATCACCGGTCTTTTCGGCAGTTTTTTTATAAATTCGGGTATTTTAAGATAACTCGGTCTAAAATCCTGCCCCCACTGCGAGACACAATGTGCCTCATCCACCGCTATATATGAAATATCAAGCGTTTTGCATATACTGACGAATGTCTCGTTTTCAAGCCTCTCAGGCGCAACATATATGATTTTATACATTCCATTGGCTATGTTGAACAGCGCCTTTCTGCATTGCCCCTCCGTAAGGGAGCTATTATAAAAAGCTCCGCGTATACCGGACTGAACAAGCGCGCTTACCTGATCCTTCATAAGAGATATGAGCGGTGATACGACTAACGTTATGCCGTCAGCCATTATCGCGGGGATCTGATAACATATCGACTTTCCGCCTCCGGTAGGCATTATGCCGAGAACATCATTTCCGGAACACAGATGTGATATTATATTCTTCTGCCCGTCTCTGAAACTGTCATGTCCAAAATACTGTTTCAGAACCTTTTCAGCTTCATTTTGAAATTCTGTAAACAATCCGTCCATAATATATATTCCTTTACTTTAATAGGGTAGACGGAGGGCGGTAGCCCTCCACCTCCCGTTGCACC
>CAJFNT010000147.1 GCA_904395315.1 uncultured Clostridia bacterium | reverse complement strand
GGAAAAGCGGGTATGCCATGCGGAGCCTGCCGGGAGTTTATGATGCAGCTGGATAAATCGGCAGGGGAAACAGAAGTTTTATGTGACTATGAAACAAAAAAGGTGACACGGCTTAAATCGTTGATCCCCAATTGGTGGAGCGAAGAAGATCTTAAATAACAGCTTCTCAGTATATATAGAAAATGATATTATCCCCTCAGAACAGATCGAAATGTTTTTGATGTTTTGTGTGTCTGCTCAAAGGGGATCATATCAATAGATCTTAAAGAGACAGGATCATTTTTCTCGCTTCCCGACACGCCCATAGACCCTTACGGATCACACCATTTGCACGGCACCATGCCGTCGTTCACGGCTTCTTCACGTGTCTGATAGTACACTCTGTTGTGCTCGGCGGGCAGATATGAGCAGCTCGGGAGGTGGAATTTATAGGAGTTCCTGTTCCCGATATACGAGTATTCCGCCGCGGTATCATTCGTTTCGGACGCCGACGCTGTATCGGCTGCCGATGTGTCTGCCGATGCCGCCGCGGACGATGATGACGCGGCTGCCGTGAGCGTCTGATTTTCCGCTTTCAGACTCTCGTTTTCCGCCGACAAAGTATCATTTTCGGCGGTCAGGCTGTCATTCGCTGTCTGAAGTTCCGCGACCTGTGTGGCGAGAGCGTCGCGCTCCTGCACCGCCGCGTCGTAGTCCGACTGCGATACGCCGCCGCATCCGGCAAGTGTGAGACATGCCGCCAACACTATCAATAATTTTTTCATCCTGATTTTCTCCTTAGCTCTGTTTTTAGGTGAACATGAAACATGGATCCCTCCGTCACCTGTATATAACTACATTATATACCAAAAGCCGCCGGTTGTAAAGTGATTTTGGCAAATTAGTATCATCCGCGCCCGGATTGCCTGCCGCGGCTTTTCGGCGCGCCGTATCCTGTCTGATCGATCAGTAAATGAGCTCGCCGCCGTGACTTTAAAAAAATTTGAAAAAAAACTTGTTTTTCTATGTACAACGTGTGGAAATTGTGGTATAATCAAGTTAGCATTAAACAATTAAGGAGTTGAGATCTGCATGAGAGACGGAAGCTTTGATTTTGGTAAAAAACCGGCGGTGCCGGGATATATCAAGATCATGGACAATACCATCTATAATGAAGAAAAAGGTTACGGGATCGAACGCGCGGCTGAGGCGGACGAGCGTAAAACGGGGGAAAAGGAGCTTTTGCGCGACTTTTTGCTGATGGGCGGAAACACGTTCAAGGTAAAGGCGGAAAACGGCAGCTACAAGGTGAGAGTATCTACCGGAGACTATGTCGACGAGGGCGATGTCGTTACATCATATGAGATAAACGGAGTAAAGGGACACGCGTGGGTATATGACGGCACTGTCATACAGAAAACGTACGATGTGGAAGTGACCGACGGCTATCTCGTTTTCAATTTCAACGAGGGCAGACACACCGCTGTGAACGCTATAGAGTTCTCGCCGAAGGCGGATCTGCAGATGACGGATGTGCGGGCGGAGACGGAAGCGTCCGATAAGGGCTGCGGCGTGAAGCTCAGCTGGACAGAGGTCAAGGGCGCGTACGGATATACCGTAAAGCGTTATAACAAGCGAAGCAGGTATGTGGATAAGACTGTAGAGGTCATAAAAGAGGAATTCTACGACAAGGATGTCGTTTTGGCGGAAAGCTATGAATACACAGTAACGGCGCTTTACGGTCACCGGTTCGAGACCGATTCAAAGAGCGTTGTGCCCGTGACGGTCACGGACGGCGGCGATGTCACCGAAAAGATCGGGGCGTTAGACGCGAAGGTCAACGGCGAGTCTGTGGAGCTCTCATGGCCGAAGCTCGACGCGGCCGTATGGTACAATGTGTATCAGAAAGCGCCTTACGGATTATATATGCCGGTGGCGAAGACGAAAGAGCCGTCATGCGTTCTGGGCGATGTGCATTCATGCGCCGATATGGTATACGCGGTCGAGGCTGTTACTTACAGCGGCGTTACAGAGAGGACGGAGACCGCGGTCAAGGCGTGTGTTCCGTTCAAAAAGAGAAAGATGGAGACGCTTGACCGCGCGCTTGTGGCGATGCTCACGGATAACGGCGTGTTCCTGAGCTGGAGACTGAACGCGTATGAATATAAGCTCGGTATGGCGTTCATACTTTATAGAAACGGAGAAAAGATCACCGATGTCCTCACCGGCGCGACAAACTATTTTGACGCTGAGGGAAAAGCGGGAGATGTGTACACGGTAAAAGCGGTGCTCGGCGGCAAGGCCGAGAAGGACGGTTACACCGCGAAGGTGACAGAGACGCCGTACATACTGATACCGCTTGATAAGCCGGACGACATAACTCTGCCCGACGGCAACACATACTCGTACACTGCGAACGACGCGGCTGTGGCGGATGTGGACGGCGACGGAGAATATGAGATAATCCTGAGATGGGACGCCAACGGCAAGGACAATTCGCATAAGGGATACACGGGAAATGTGTATCTTGACGCGTACAAGCTCAACGGAAAGAAGCTCTGGAGGATCGACCTCGGTGTGAATATAAGAGCAGGCTCGCATTACACGCAGTTCATGGTGTATGATCTCAACAATGACGGCTGCGCCGAGCTCGTCTGCAAGACGGCGGACGGGACTGTGGACGGAGTCGGGAATGTGATAGGCGACAAGGATGCCGATTACAGGAACAAGGACGGCTTCGTGATAGAGGGACCGGAGTATCTCACGATGTTCAGAGGCGCCGACGGAGCGGCGATGGATACTGTTATGTACGACCCGCCGCGCGGCAATGTCGCGGACTGGGGAGACTCGTGGGGAAACAGAGTTGACAGGTTCCTCGCGTGCATAGCGTATCTGGACGGCGAGAACCCGAGTGTTATAATGTGCCGCGGATACTATGATCACGGCAGACCGACGAATCTTGTCGCTTATGACGTGGTTGACAACAAGCTCACAAAGCGCTGGGCGTTCAGGGCTGATAATGACCAGAACAGGGAGTACACGTATCAGGGCAATCACAATCTCGGTGTCGGAGACGTTGACGGCGACGGCAGAGACGAGATAGTTTATGGTTCCATGGCTGTCGATCATGACGGAAAGGGAATGTATTCGACAGGTCTCATGCACGGCGACTGCATAAATGTCGGCAAGTTCTCACCCGATACTCCTGGGCTGGACTGCTTCCAGATACATGAGGAAGCGGACGCTGAGCTTGGATTCGAGGCGCACGATCCTGCAACGGGCGAGATCAAGTGGGGACGCTTCACGGGCCGTGACACCACAAGAGGCCTGTGCGCAAAGATAGACCCTCGCTACCGCGGGAACCAGTGCTGGGTAATGGACGACGGCCTCTATACGATGGACGGACAGCTCATCCTTGAGCATGGGCCGGAGTCGATCAATTTCGGCATATGGTGGGACGGCGACCTGCTCCGCGAGCTGCTTGATCACGAGTTCAGCAAGGAGCTGAAAGCCGGCAGACCGAAGATATATAAATGGGATTATGAGAACAATAAGCTCATAACGCTGCTCAGCCCGGAGGGAGTGCTTTCGAACAACTATACGAAGGGCACACCGTGCATACAGGCGGATATATTGGGCGATTGGCGCGAGGAAGCGGTATGGAGAAATGACGACAACACGGAGCTGAGGATCTACACGACCACGATCCCGACCGAATACCGTTTCTATACATTGATGCACGACAGCGTATACAGACTGAGCGCGGCGTTCCAGAACACCGCGTACAACCAGTGCACACAGACGGGATTCTATATAGGACCCGAGATGGACGATATACCCGTTCCGGAGCATGAATATGTAAGAGGCGAGATATTGCCGGAATTTACAGAGGATATCGAATAAAGCGCACACAGGAAAAGAAAGGAGCCGTCGGGCGCGTGTTTTGCGGCGGCTCCAGTAATCTTTGTAAAGTGTATGCAATATTATTACATTGGCTTTACCGCACTGTGAAATGTTTGTATCATTTGTTTAAATTTTGCGCAAACTGTTGACCTTTTTGGATTTTTAGGGTAAAATAGATAAAGATAATGGAGTGTTATGAAAGATGCGTATTATTTCCGGCAGCCGCAGAGGGCATAAGCTGTATGAATTCGAGGGAATGGATATAAGACCTACCACCGACAGGGTGAAGGAGTCGATATTCAACCTGATACAGTCATATGTTCCGGGAGCCCGTGTTTTGGACATGTTTGCGGGCAGCGGCGCTCTTTCGTTTGAAGCGCTTTCAAGAGGAGCGGTATCGGCTGTTTTGACCGACTCCGACAGGCGCTCGGTCGACATTATTAAAAAGAACGCGGAAGCGCTGAAGTTTTCGGAGCTGTGCGATATAGTGAACGGCTCGTGCTTTGATCTTCTGAAGCGGTGCGGCAAAGGCAGCTTTGATATCGTGTTCATGGATCCGCCGTACAACAAGGGTTTTATCGAGCCCGCGCTTGCGGAGATAGCGGAAAGGGAGATACTTTCCGAGGACGGCATAGTTGTGCTCGAGAGCGACAATACCGATTTCAGCGGCGAGTTTCAAGACCTCGAGATAGTCAAGCAGAGACGGTACGGCAGAACGTATATAACGGTGTACCGGCGTGCCGGCGCTCATGGGGAATGACGTGTTTTCGCGGAGCGGAGGATATTTCCGCGTTTTGAATAATATAAACAAGGTGTTTTAGGGATATGAGGATAGCAGTTTATCCGGGAAGCTTCGACCCGATAACCAACGGCCATCTTGACATAATCGAGCGCGCGAGCCGCGTTTTTGACAAAGTGGTCGTGGGCGTATTGAAAAACAACAGCAAGAAGCCGAAGTTTTCCGCGGAGAAAAGAGTGGAGTTCATAGAGCGCGTAACGTCGCATCTTGACAATGTCGAGACCGACAGCTTTGAGGGGCTCCTTGTTGATTTTGCAAAGGCACAGAATGCTTCTGTGATAATCAAAGGTCTGCGCACTGTGAACGATTTTGAGTATGAGTTCCAGATGGCGCTTTTGAACAAGGCACTTGATTCTGAATGTGAAACGATGTTCATGATGACGAATTCAAAATATTCATATATCAGTTCAAGTATGGTAAACGAGCTTGCGGGCTTTAAAGGCGATCTCAGCGGTCTTGTTCCGGCTGAGATAATAGATGATATAAAAGCGAAATACGAGTGATCTTCTCGTTAAAATAAATAATTTTGAAAGGATGTTATGAGCATGGATATGGATATGGATATTATGGAGATCGTTGACATGATCGAAGAGACTGTCAATAAAGCGTCAACGGTTCCCCTTACCGGAAAAATTATGCTGGACAAGGAGGAGATACTTGATTATATCCAGGAGATCAGACTGGTTTATCCGGAACAGCTCAAAGAGGCAAAGTGGGTCAAGAATGAACGTCAGCGTATCCTTGCGGAGGCAGAGGAGCGCGCGGATGCGATAAAGAAATCGGCGGAAGAGACGCAGGAAAAGCTTATAGATGAGCATGAGATAACGAGACAGGCCTATGAGAAGGCTGACGCGATAAGAGATATGTCCGAAAAGGAAGCCAGAGAGCTCAAGATGGATACCGACAGATATGTTGACGATATCCTTGCGGACGTTGAGCATCGTCTCGACCTGCTTTTGAGAAAGGTCCGCGAGGACAGAGAAGAGCACATGAATAACTGATATTATTATTGATAGTGAAAACAGTCTCGCACATATCGCTGCAAAGAGGCTGTTTAAAGAGAGCTGGATAAAGTATTGTTCAGCTCTATTTGAGTTTATAGCTGCGTGCAGGCTGTCTCCGGCCGTGACTGCGGCGGGTGCGAAGCCGTGATCGGCTTGGGAGCGTGCTTTCCGGCGGGTCAAGCGATGCCTCGCAGCGCTCTTGTCACCGCCGTATGGCGGGACAAGCCCTTATTGAACGCATATCTGCGAAAAACTGTTAGGAGGGGAATATTATGATGTCTGATATAGAGATCGCTCAGAATGCGAAAATGCTCCATATAAAAGATATTGCAAAAAAAGCGGGGATCGGTGAGGATGATCTTGAATTCTACGGGAAGTACAAGGCGAAAATATCGTCCGACGCGATAAAGCGCTCGGAGAAGAACAAGGGCGGTAAGCTCATACTCGTCACAGCCATAAATCCTACGCCGGCGGGCGAGGGAAAAACGACTGTAACGATCGGGCTCGGAGACGCGCTCGCAAGAGCGGGAAAAAATGTCATGATCGCGCTGCGCGAGCCGTCGCTCGGACCTGTGATGGGTATCAAGGGCGGAGCCGCGGGAGGCGGCTACAGCCAGATAGTGCCGATGGAGGACATAAATCTGCATTTTACCGGAGATATGCACGCTATAACCGCGGCTAACAATCTGCTTGCCGCGATGATAGACAACCATATCCAAAAGGGCAATCTGCTCAATATAGATGTTACAAATATAGTATGGAAGAGATGTCTTGACATGAACGACCGCGCGCTCAGGAACATCGTGGTCGGGCTCGGCGGAAAGATAAACGGCATACCGCGTCAGGATTCGTTTATGATAACGGTCGCGTCGGAGATAATGGCTATACTCTGTCTTGCGAACGACATAGACGATCTCAAGGAGCGCCTCGGAGAGATAATCGTGGCGTATACTTATGACGGCGAGCCGGTGTACGCGAAACAGCTCAAGGCGCAGGGCGCTATGGCGGCGCTTTTGAAGGATGCGATAAAGCCGAACATCGTCCAGACGCTTGAGCATACTCCGTGCTTCGTTCACGGCGGACCGTTCGCAAACATAGCGCACGGCTGCAACAGTGTCCAGGCGACAAAGCTCGCGGTGAAGCTGGCGGATTACGCTGTCACCGAGGCGGGCTTCGGAGCGGATCTCGGCGCGGAGAAATTCATGGATATAAAGTGCCGTATGTCCGGACTGAGACCGGACGCTGTGGTGATAGTAGCCACTGTGAAGGCGCTCAAATATAACGGCGGAGTCGCTAAAGCGGAGCTTTCGGCTGAGAATACCGAGGCGGTAAGGAGCGGATTCGCCAATCTGCAGAAGCATATAGAGAATATGCGCGGCTTCGGTATGCCGGTGGTTGTGGCGCTCAACAGGTTCGCGATCGATACTGACGCTGAGCTTGACATTGTAAAGACGCTCTGCGAGGAAAACGGAGTCCGCTGCGCTCTCTGCGAGGTGTTCGCGAAAGGCGGCGAGGGCGGCGCTGAGCTTGCCGAATATGTCCTCAGCGCGCTTGAGAACGAAAAGGCGGAGTATGCTCCGGCATACAGCGTGGATGACACGATCGAGGATAAGATCAAGGCGATAGTCACAAAGATCTACGGCGGTGAAGATGTTGTATACTCGAAGAAAGCGATGAAGGCGATAAGACGTCTTGAGGAGCTCGGACTCGATAAAAAGCCGGTATGTATCGCAAAGACTCAGTATTCGCTCTCCGATAATGCCTCGCTGCTCGGACGTCCGCAGGGCTTTACCGTGGAGATAAAGACGGTGCGCATCTCAAACGGCGCCGGATTCATCGTAGCGGAGGCGGGAGACGTCATGACCATGCCGGGGCTGCCGAAGGTACCGGCGGCGGAGAATATAGACGTCGATGAGAACGGCGTGATCTCGGGGTTGTTCTGATGAAGTATATCACCGATTCTTATGAGGAGACCGAGAAGGTCGCCGCGGAGTTCGCGCGGGGGCTGAAAGGCGGAGAGGTCATTGCCATGTACGGCGATCTCGGCGCGGGGAAGACCGCGTTCGTGAGGGGCATGGCGAGGGCTCTCGGGATACAAGATCATATAACGAGCCCGACATTCACTATTTTGAATGTGTATGAGGGAGGCAGGCTGCCGCTGTATCACTTTGATGTGTACAGGATAGCGGATCCCGACGAGATGTACGAGATAGGCTATGAGGACTATATCGGATCGGACGGAGTCGCAGTGATCGAGTGGGCGGAGCTTATAGACGATATCCTCCCGGATGAATATATAAGGATAGATATAAGAAGAGACAGTCTGGACGACGACGATCACAGAGAGATCTCGATCGGGCGTGTCAGACGCGGCTGATGTCCGCTCTTCTTTCGGCAAGGAGTAGAAATGAAGGTTTTGGCAATCGATACTTCCTCATTCCCGGCATCCGCGGCGATAGTCGATGATGAGACGGTCCTTGGGGAGTATGTGATCAGAAACAAGAGGAAGCACTCTCAGAATATAATGGTCATGGTCGAACGGCTGTTTGACGATCTGGAGGCTGACATATCCGATATAGATATTTTCTCGGTGACTGTGGGGCCCGGCTCGTTTACGGGGCTGAGGATCGGCATTGCCACGGTCAGAGCGTTCGCTCAGGCGTGCGGGAAAAAGTGCGTGGGGGTAAACACGCTCGAGGCTTTGGCGTATAATTTTGCCGGCTCGTCGGAGGTGATCGTGTCGATGCTCGACGCGAGGCGCGACGAGGTGTTCGCGGCGGCGTACTCGTTTTCGGGGACCGAGCAGACCGAGATCATGCAGCCGTGTGTGATGACGGTCTCCGAATGTGTGGACAGATTCGGGACAGAGGGCGTCATATATACCGGTGACGGCGCGGTAAAGAACGCGGAATTTATACGCGGACGCGGCGGCTTGACAGCGCCGTGCTCGCATTCCGAAACGCGCGCGGCGTCTGCCGCGGCGCTCGCACTGTCGAGGGCGAAAGCCGGCAGAGCTGAAGATTACGGGAGCATAAAGCCTCTCTATCTGAGAAAATCACAGGCGGAGAGGGAATACGAAAGAAAGGCGCTTGCGGGCGCGGAATAAATTTTTCGGAGGTTTTACATTATGATAGCAATAGGCAGCGATCACGGCGGATTTGAGCTGAAGGAACATATAAAGCGTCACCTTGCGGAAAGGGGACTGGAGGTAAAGGATTACGGGACTCACAGCGAGGAAAGCGTGGATTATCCGGACTGCGCGGCGCCGGTCTGCAAAGCGGTGCTTTCGGGTGAAGCGGAGCGTGGGATACTCATATGCGGCACAGGCATAGGCATATCCATCGCGGCGAATAAATTTGACGGCATACGCGCGGCTCTCTGCTCGGATGTCTACAGCGCGCTCATGGCGAAGCAGCATAACGATGCGAATATACTCTGTCTCGGCGGACGCGTAACGGGCCGCGAGCTCGCGTTTATGATAGCCGACACATGGCTCGACGCTGAATTTCTCGGCGGAAGGCATGCGGCAAGGATAGAAAAGATACACGATATCGAAAAGCAATAATGTTACGGTTTGCGGCGTGGGGATGGTCATCTTTCGCGCCGTTTGCTTTCGGCGGACAGAGCGTCTGACACAGTCTCACACAAGCGAAGAAATATTACGGCAGTTTTACAGTCATATTAAATACCTGTTAAATTTGTGATATCCTATTTATTTTGTGAATATAATATGATATACTGAGCTATAATGGGCAATTAAGAATGGACAATGCTGCATGGGTTTACATTGTCAATTCTTCATTCTCCATTGGATTGTAACACAGATGCTCATATCAGCATAATATATCACTGGTTCAAAGAGATGCTTCGGCATCTTTAATAACGCGGCCGGAGGGCGCAGAGCCGTTCCGCGCGGAGGTGGGGTGCTGATATGGATAGACTTATAATAGAGGGCGGCATGCCGCTTTGCGGCGAGCTGCGCGTACAGGGCGCGAAGAATGCCGTGCTGCCGATCTTGGCGGCGGCAGCTGCTGCCGGCGGTGAATGTGTGATCCACAATTGTCCGAGGCTCAGGGATGTGGAAAAGACTGTTATGATCCTTGAACAGCTCGGATGCGATGTGAAAAGAGAAGGCGGAACTATAGTAGTGAACTCGAAAGAGCTTACCGACTGCAGGATAGACGAGGGGCTCATGCGCGAGATGCGCTCGTCCATAATCTTTCTCGGCGCCATCCTCACGGCGTGTTCGCGCGCAGAGGTGGGTATGCCGGGCGGCTGCCCGATAGGGCTGAGACCGATCGACCTGCATATCGCTTCTCTCAAAAAGATGGGTGTTTCGATATGTGAGGAGCACGGATACATAAAATGCTCCTGCGCAAGGCTCAGAGGCTGTCCCATACATCTCGATTTCCCGAGCGTCGGCGCGACCGAGAATATCATGCTGGCGGCTGTAAAGGCTGACGGCGTCACAACGATCACGAATGCCGCAAGGGAGCCTGAGATATGCGATCTCGCGTTATTTTTGAACGCTATGGGAGCGAGGGTCAAGGGCGCCGGCTCGAGCGTCATAACGATAGAGGGCGTAGAGAGCCTTCACGGCGCGGAGCACACGATAATGCCCGACAGGATAGTTGCTCAGACCTATCTCATATCGGCAATGATCACAGGCGGCAGGATACGCGTCTGCGGTGCCGAGGCGGTGCATATGAGGGCGGGGCTTTCGGCGCTTTCCGAGATGGGCGCGGTGATAACCGAGGACAGCGGAGGCATCGAGCTGAAAAGCCGTGGAAGCGTAAAAAGCGTACATATCATAAGGACAATGCCTTATCCTGGGTTCCCGACAGATATCCAGTCGCCGTTCATGGCGCTTGCGGCTGTCGCGGACGGAACGAGCGTGTTTGTCGAGAACATTTTCGAAAACAGGTACCGTCATGTCGATGAGCTTGTCAGGATGGGGGCGGATATAAAGGTCGAGGGCAGGAGCGCTGTTGTGCGCGGTGTCAAGGGTCTGCTCGGAGCCAATGTAGAGGCGTATGAACTGCGGGGCGGAGCGGCGCTGGTGGTTGCCGCGCTCGCTGCCGAGGGACGCTCAACTGTTTCGGGAACAGAATATATTGACAGGGGATATGAAGATATAGAAGGGTGTCTCGCGCGCTGCGGCGCAAGTATTCGCCGTGTATGCGGATGACATAATTAAAAAGGTGAAGATGAATGAATAACAAGCGGAAAAACGGTTCAATGCAGCGGCGTGTTGAGCTTGTTAATAACAGTGACGGCCGGAGGCGGAATGATGATATCCCGCGCAGCGCCGGCGCCGGACGCGGCTACGGCAGTGACAGATACAGCCGGCGTCCGTCCGGCGGCGGCTCCGGCTCGGGTTCGCGGAGAGTGAGCAGGGAAGACCGTTCCGGCAGCGTGTATTATGTCCGCGGAAGCGAGCGGAGACACGATACCGGGCGGGAAACAACGCCGGAAAGGCGCGGTCAGATAAAGCGCCCGCTTACCGAGGCGGACATGCACAGAAGAATAGAGCAGACGCGCAAGCGGTACCGCAGGCGTGTCAAGAGCATCCGCGCGGCGCTCGTTCTGGCTGCCGCGGCAGCGGCTGCCGTTATTCTCATATTTATGACGCCTATTTTCAATATCCGTCAGATAGCTCTCGAGGGGAACAACAGCGTCACAAAGGAGCAGATCGAGGAGAAGGTGGGCTCGCTGATAGGCGAGAATCTGTTTTCCGTGACGGGGAGCAGGATAAGAGGGATGGTGATGGAGATACCGCAGGTGGAAAGCGTCGATGTGGCAAAGAAGCTTTTTCCGCCGTCCGTCACACTTACCATAACGGAGACTTATCCGGCAGCGTATCTGCTCTCGGGCAACTCCACGATAGTGATAGACGCCGATATGAAGGTCATAGGCGACAGCGGCACGTTCTCGACCGATGGGATACCGAGCATAAGCGGTATAAGCATCCCGTCATACGAGATGAACAAGCAGATAGTTTCTGATTCTTCGGAAAAGGATGAAACGCTGAGGATAATGCTCAGCTCGTTCGAATCGACCGGACTGCTCGGGGATATAACGTATATAAGTCTTGACGATATGTCGGATATAAAGTTCAACTATGCGAACAGACTTGAGTGCAGCTGCGGCTCGTCTCTGGAGATGGAGAGAAAGATACGCATGTTTGCCGAGACGATCGCATCGTCGTCGATGGACGCGAATTCGATGGGCACGATCGATCTGAGCACACCCGGACAGGCTGTGTATCAGCCTTAACGGGCAGTGGAAACGAGTTAGATGAATATCAAAAATACTGAATAAATTTTGTTTATTTTTACTATTGAATATATTGAAAAAACATAGTACAATAGTATTGTGTGTATAATGGGACAGACTCATGAGTTCTCATACCGTATATGTAAATTCATGAGTCTGCCCCGGTAATTGGTTTACCATTCGAGTAAAGTAAACTACGAAGGAGGATATATAATATGAGTGCAATGCCTATAGATTTAGAGGATAACACCGTTATTGAGGGCGCAAGGATCAAGGTCATCGGTGTCGGCGGAGGCGGAAACAACGCTGTTGACAGGATGATAGAAGCGGGGGTCACAAAGGCGGAATTTATCTGTGTAAATACAGACGCGCAGCAGCTTGCTCACTGCAAGGCTCAGACAGTGCTCCAGATCGGGGCAAAGCTTACCGGAGGACTCGGCGCGGGCGCTAAGCCGGAGATCGGACGTCAGGCCGCGGAGGAGACCAAGGACGAGATAAAGAATCTTGTAAAGGATGCGGATATGGTATTCGTTACCGCTGGAATGGGCGGCGGGACAGGAACAGGCGCGGCGCCGATAATCGCGGAGGCTGCAAAGTCAAGCGGTATACTCACGGTTGCTGTAGTTACGAAGCCGTTCGCGTTCGAGGGACCGCAGAGGATGAGGAACGCTGAAGAGGGGATAAAGAACCTTGCTGAACGTGTAGATTCCATCGTTACGATCCCGAACGATCTTCTTCTCAAGATAGCGGACAAGAAAGTGACTATAAACGACTCGTTCAAGCTTGCCGACGATATCCTTCGTCAGGGCGTGCAGGGCATCATCGAGATAATAACACAGGAAGGTATAGTAAACTGCGACTTCGCCGATGTTCGCACTATAATGAAGGACAGCGGCGTGGCTCATATGGGCATAGGCATAGGCAAGGGCGAGAACGCTGCTCAGGACGCTGTCCGCGCGGCTGTGGAATCACCGCTTCTGGAGACAAGCATAGCCGGAGCGGAGAACGTGCTTCTCAATATCACCGGCGGAACAGAGTTCTCGCTTGTTGATATGGGTGAAGTATCTACCATAATAAAGGATATGGTCTCGGATGAGGCGAATATAATCGTTGGTTCGGCTCTTGACGAGACGATGAAGGACGAGATAAAGGTAACCCTCATAGCGACCGGACTTGACGGTTCATTGAAGAGAAATTCAGATGCCGGCGTAAAGCCGAAGCAGAGCGCGGTTAAACCGTCATCACAGTCATACTCTCCGTCATCACGTTCGGATAGGCATCAGTCTCCGGCATATTCTTCGGGCACATCGGATTATGACGATGACTCGATATTCAAGAGACGTCTGAGACCGGGAATGAGTGACATAGACGTGCCGGGATTTTTCAAGAGATAATTTAAGTACATCATCCGGAGCCGTAGGGCTCCGGTAAATCATGCACCTGTAGCTCAGCTGGATAGAGCACAAGATTCCGATTCTTGGTGCCGCAGGTTCGAATCCTGTCAGGTGTGCCAGATGGAGCGATATCCGAACTTTTTTTGGATATCGCTTTTTCAATATCCGTGATCATCTCATCGTCCGGGTCGTCCTGCGATCCTGTGAAGTTATATATTATGACAAGCTTATCTTCCCATGATATGACTTTCCTCACAAACTGATGTATAAGGCTGTACTTCTCGTGAAATTCGGCGGCGGTATTTAGATCGAGCGCACAGAGCGAGTGCATAAGCCGTTCTTTTGAGAGCACCGGCTTGCTGTACTTGGCTAAGGCTATATTTGTCTCGATCTCTACTTTGAGAGATTCAAGCTCTGATAATCTTTGCTTGGTGGTGGGGGTGATAATGCCTTCTTCTATCGCTTTAACAATATTAGAGATCTTGCTTGTGACGAAGCTAAGCTGATTGATTAGTTCTTTTACTTTTATATTATTTTTCTCTTCACTAAGTTGCTGCTCAAGTATGGCATCTGCGATCCTCGAGAGCAAAGGTTTATCATGAATAAGTGCGGAAATAGATGAGATAACTTTGCTTTCAATATATTCCTTGCGTATGTTTTTTCGCTGACATACATGCTTTTTTCTGCGCCCCATACAGGCGTAGTAATGGTATGCCTGCCCTGTATGACTATGACCACTCTCTCCATCCATTTTATTGCGGCAGTGCCCGCAGTATAGCAGGTCGGTCAAAAGGTATCTTTCATTGGCGCGATGAATACGCCCGGCATTGGTGCGTGAACGTGTGCTGCGTTGAACAATTGCAAACAGATCATCTGATATGATGCGCTGACTCTCATCTACTATATCGATCTCGGCGTATGTGTATTTGCCTGTGTAGCGTGTGTTAAGCAACGTACGAGAAACTGAAGCTGTACTGAAAGGATTCCCTTGTGTTGTCTTAAATCCGTGCGCATTGAGCCAATCAGCTATCTCGCATTTTTTATAACCCGATTTATACATTGTGAACATTTGCTTTACAGCCGAGCTTGTTATAGGGTCAGGAATATATTTGCCCTCGGGAGACTTGCGATACCCGAACGGAATAGTTCCGGTGATCTTGCAGTTTTGCGCCGTTTCACGCATACCTCTTGAGACCTTCTGAGACAGATCTCGTGAAAAATACTCCGCAAAACCTTCAAGTACGCTCTCCATGAGCACACCTTCTGGGCTGTCGGTGATATGCTCCATAACGGAAACGACCGTAACGCCGTTGCTGCGGAGCTGTCTTTTGTACACAGCGCTGTCGTATCGATTGCGCGCAAAGCGGTCAAGTTTCCATACAAGGATCGTGTCAAAGGCTCCGGAGGCGCTGTCTTTAATCATTTGCTGAAATTCAGGGCGGCGGTCGGATGTTGCGCTCAGTGCGCGGTCTATGTACACTTTGACGATTTGAAGACCGTTCGCTTCAGCATACCGTTCGCAGTCGTGCATCTGCCCCTCTATGGACTGCTCTGTTTGGTTATGGCATGAATATCTTGCGTATATCGCACATCTGTTTCTGTCGTTTGTATTCTTGCTGTTTTTAGGCATAAAAATAACACTCCCTTGCTTGATTTTTTCGAAGTGTTATGGTATAATCAACTTGGGGGTTGGGTTTATACATAACACTCCAACACTATGATCTGCCGCGTTGGCCCGCGGCGGTCGCT
>CAJFNT010000146.1 GCA_904395315.1 uncultured Clostridia bacterium | reverse complement strand
TCCTTAGCTCAGCTGGATAGAGTGACTGGCTACGAACCAGTAGGTCGGGGGTTCGAGTCCCTTAGGGCGCACCAAATAAACGGCTCAGCCATACGGTTTTGAGCCGTTTATTTTTTTCAGCAATTACACAGTATACACCCCAGAGGTTTTAACATTTATGTTTGCCGCTTGAATATCGTATAGATCAGCCCTGTTTTTTACAATACATTCAGAACACAAAAATTTAACTGTTCGAGAGCAAGATCAGCCAGAATAGAATTGAAAAGAGCAATGGCAACTATCCCCTTTCTCCGATCAGGGGATAGTTGGTCATATCCGAATAAGTAATATAATGAAAAATCATAATCGGCTATAGTAAGCATGCTCCTTTCCTTATGATCACTGCACAGATAGCTCAAAAGCTTCAGTTTTGCATAGCGGCGCCATATTACTCATACTATCCAACAAAATCAATTTGCCCGTTCCCTCATCAGGAGCAAATGATACCGATTCGATTACATTTCTTCCTTCTGATAAGCTTACCTCTTTTACCTCTAAATCCGTCAAGATGCCAATATCATCATAAGCAGCAAATACAACCACTGCATCGGAAGCTTTAGGTGCCATTATCATCGCCTGACCATTTTCATATTGTATTTCATACTGTATGACTCTATCAGTAATATTAAAAAAACGATAAGCTGCTAATTTTTCAGCTGAAAAGTCTTCTTGAAACTCCCCATCAAAATCAGATGCAGCTTTGATGATAGGATCTTCATATGCGCTTGTATCCGGGACATGCGAAACAGCCTGTTTCGTTCCCTTTGCGGTCACATCTCCTCCAGTCACAACAATAGATGTATCACTATAAATCCCTATTCCAAAATTCGATATGCCTGACGCTTCTACTATTCCATCTATGATACTAACTTTTCCTGTTGCCCATAATCCAACTGCGTCAATATCACTACTGTCATTTTGTGCCTTAGACAAAACATGACCGCCTGCCACTGTAATATCGCCGCCTCCATCCACATAAATACCTCCTTGACCCGCTGATATATCAACCGTCCCGCTTTCTATTGAAACAGCAGGGATCCCTGACTCGCTCCCAGTATAAATACCTATGGTATACGGCTCATCTTTAAGTGCCGATATATTTAACACCGTGTTTTCTCCATCGACACAAACATTTCCATCATAGGTAAAAAGCCCGCTATCATCAAATTCTTCGCATGAAACATATGCGTTGCGAATATTTATATCTCCACTCATACTGATAACAGAACAAGAACCGCCTTTTATCATCAAAGCTCCATCTTCAACGGTAACATCGCTTCCCGCAGACAAGCAATAAGAAACGTCTCCTTTCTGCATGTTAATCGTAACGCTTCCATCAGACAATGTAAAATTCCCCATGTCTTCAGTAGCATCTCTCCCATTCAATATCTTTATTCCGGAACCTCCGTTTAATGGCGTTAAAACATCGATAGTAAGACTGCCTGAACCTTTTATACTCACGTTGCCGTTAAAGAAAAATAATCCGTATGCATACTGTTTTGATACACTGATCTTATTTTCTCCCACCAACTCCAAATCAATATTTCCTGATGCAAGGATCGCAGCCGAAGCGGAATTTACGCCTTGATAATTAGCCGTTTGCTGTCCATTGATTGTAGCGTCTTTCAACGTAATGACAGCATTTTGCCCGTTTTGTGCAGGCTCATAAGTAACTGTACCGTTTCCAGCCGCATACACCGTTGTTTCCACAGGAACTTCACTCAAAAAATCGACTCCTTCCTGCGTAACATCCTTCAAAGGCTCATTGCCTGCTGATACTCCGATCCGGACCAACATAAAGAAAGCAAATACAACTAATAAGCAGATCCTCTTCCGTAAATTTATTTTTAACATAACATATCTCTCCTTCTTTTTACATTTAGCAACAGATTTCAAAAACTTTAAATCCCCATATTTTATGCTAATTTATCTCACTTAAAACTATCACAGGTTTTACTCATATCTTACATTGCCGATTTGTAAACGACGCAAGCATCTCGCATTATTAGAATCATATAAAAGCTCATAAAAAAACTATCTTCCAAAGCTTTTTACACAAAATTATATCATTAATATCTGTTTTTGTCAAGACATGTGCACAAGCATACGGCTCATTTATTGTGTAGAAGTCAATGATGTGTGACATATTCCAAAAGATGGTCATGTCTCCTTTGTCAAGGTGGAGCGGTGGAGATTTTCGTAG
>CAJFNT010000145.1 GCA_904395315.1 uncultured Clostridia bacterium | reverse complement strand
CGCGTTTATTGTGGGAAATGTACAGGGTGAGGCGGCTCTTGCGGGCATCGGAGCGACCACATCCATATATAATTTGTTTGTTACCGTGATCACAGGCTTCACGTCGGGGCTCGCGGTATTGTCAGCGCAGCAGTATGGAAAAGGAGAAAAGAAAAAGATAAACGCGGCTCTTTCGATATATTCATTGCTGCTTGTGACAGTGTTTGGCGTATGCGCAGCCGCCGGCTGCGGGTTTGCCGGAAATATACTTAGTGTTATGGATACGCCGGAAAATATTTTCGGGCTTGCCGAAAGCTATCTGAGGATCATGTTCATAGGCATCCCATTTCTTGCCGTGTACAACACGTATTCCGCCGTGCTGCGCGGAGTGGGCAACAGCAGGGCGCCGTTTTTTTCGGTGCTGGTATCATCTGTCGCAAACGTTGTGCTGGACATTGTTTTCGTTGCAAAATTGGGGTACGGGACTGCCGGCGCGGCTGCGGCCACGGTGATCGCCCAGTTTGCCATGACACTATTCATCGTGATATATACATACATCAAATATCCGTTTCTGCGTTTCTCACTTCCTAAGAAAGCCGAGGATAAGACAGTCTTTGGGAGCGGGATGCGGTTCGGCTTGCCGTCAGCGGTCCAGTCGGGTGTCAGTTCGATAGGAAACGTATATCTTCAGCAGTTTATGAATGGTTTTGGTGAACAAACTGTTGCGGCAATAACAACCGCGTACCGGGTAGACACTGTTATTTTTCTGCCGATAATCAATTTCAGCTCAGGTATCGCGACCATGGTCGCTCAGAATATCGGCGCCGGAGATCGGGTGCGTGCAAAGAAGATATTCAGGATAGGGGCGCTGATCATGGCGGCGATATCTATCTTGCTAACGCTCCTTGTGCTTTTGACCGGTAGATATCTTATCGGTATATTCGGTCTTTCGCAGGGATCTACAGAGCTTGGAGATGCTTTTTTCCATTCGATCGCCGTGTTTTATATTATTTACGGACTGGGAATGGCGGTGAGAGGCTATCTGGAGGGAAATGGAGATATGCTGTTTTCCGGTGTTGCTGGGATCCTCGCGCTTGCGGTAAGGATCATCTGTTCCTATGCGTTTGAGCCGCTGTTCAATAATATGGTGGTTGCCTATGCGGAAGCCTTTTCATGGATATTTTTGCTTGCGCTGCTCATTTTGCGTTATCGGCTCAGGGAGCGGCGTTGGAATATCTGAAAAAGTATGATATTGACTGTTCATGCTATACGTGGTATAATGTAAACAAATCATTAGGTGATTGCGAAACATTCGTTTCGCAATCCATCAAGCATAGATAGGTTAAAAAAGTTCCATCCGATAGGATAAAACTATTCGTTGAAACTTTTTTAACCCCAATTTCTGACGCACATTCAGCACTTTTGACATAGTCAAAAGCCAGCTAAAGCTGACCGCGCCTTCTTGCGCGGTGCGTATCGTCAGAAATTGATCCAATTCGAGGGTATTACCCTCGAGCACCCCAGTATAGGGAAATAATCACAAAACGCTGCCGCGTTTCGCAATTACCTATAAACAAATTATCATTTGGAGGGATCGCGTTATGTCAAAATGGAATGCGGAACAATATTTAAAATTTAAGAATCAAAGAACACAGCCGGCTGTGGATCTGGCTAAAAGAGTAATGGCGTATAAGCCGAACAGCATACTTGATGTGGGCTGCGGACCGGGCAACAGTACATCTGTTCTCAATAATATATTTCCGAATGCCCATATACTGGGTGTAGATAATTCCGAGGCGATGATACAAAAAGCTTCACAAACATATCCGGATATTGATTTCAGGCTTTGTGATGTAACATCGGAGCTTGATAAGCTGGATGATTATGATGTTATTTTCTCGAACGCGTGTTTACAATGGATACCGGATCATAAAAAGTTTATACCTAAGCTTATGAACAAGCTGAATCCCGGAGGCGCTTTAGCTGTACAGATCCCAATGAATGGTCAGGAGACACTGTTCAAGATAATGGATGAAGTGGTCCGGGACAGCAAATGGGGATTTTCCGAATCCAACACCGAAACAAATGGAACTCTTGAGCCTGAAGAATATTTTGATATGCTTGCTTCATGTTCAAGCAGCTTTGACATATGGGAAACGGTGTATTATCATAATATGCCAAATGTTCAGGCGATGGTGGAATGGGTAAAGGGTACGCGGTTAAGACCGTATCTTAACGCTCTCGATGCCGATGCGGCAGCGGAATTGGAAAAAGAGATCACGGAGCTTGCGGCGAAAGCCTATCATACGCAGGAAAACGGAGAGATCATATTTAAGTTCCGCAGATTCTTTTTTATAGCGGTAAAATGATTTATAGAGTATGAAATTAGCAAAGGAGAACAGCCAATGAAATTTTATATCTTGGATACGGGTTATTTAAAAACCGATAAGAATAACGTTGTCGCCGGTTCCACAATGTGTACAAGGAGTAATCCCGATGCGATGCATAAATTTTATAATCTTCCTGTGATGTGCATATTGATCGAATATGATGGGGGATATATATTATATGACACGGGAAGCAATATGAATGCAATGAGAGGGCACTGGCCTGAATGTCTGCAGGATACATATGAGCTTCACCAAACAATAGAGCAGAACCTGGAAGTGCAGCTTGCGATGTGCGGTGTCAGAAAAGAGGATATCGGCACGGTGATATTGTCCCATATGCACTTTGATCACACCGGTAATATCCATATGTTCAGGAATGCGGATATATATGCTCCCAAAGACGATTTCATATCAGCACAGACTACGGTCCGCGTAAGTGATGATCCTACTACATACTGCGGATACTGCAAAAATGATCTTGACGTGACTGTCAGACAGTATCATCTTGTTGAAGATGAATTTGAGATAATACCGGGTGTTGAGCTCATCAATCTTCCCGGTCATACACCCGGGCTTTTAGGACTGATCATCCATCTTGAAAGGGAAGGCACTTTTATTTTCCCGATGGATGCCGTATATACAAATGAAATATACGGACCTCCCGCTAAGGCGTCGGGATTGCTGCATAACAGAGAAGAATATTTCAAGTCGATAGAAAAGGTAAGAAGGCTGCAGAAAAAATATAATGCGACTGTAATACCGGCACATGATTGGGATCTGTTTAAAACTCTGAAAAAGGCGCCGAATTGGTATGAATGATCTATCATGTGATATATTGGATTTTTGCAGGACGGTATAAATGAGATAAAGCGGAGTGTGACTATATATGGAAAAATACTTTTATGAGGCGTTTGAGGGCATGAAACGTTTCGGGCCGGGAAGTGACGAATCGACCATGTGTGCAGCAGAGATGTTTCCGGTGAATAAGAATAATTTGAAAATTCTTGATATAGGCTGTGGGATAGGCACGCATACTTTTGTGATCGCGAGAAAATTTCCCGATGCGGATATTATCGCTATAGACAATTACGCGCCGCATATTGAAAAACTGAATTCCATTGCCGCCGGATACGGATTTGCAGACAGGGTCCGCGGCGTCGTGATGTCAATGTTCGAAATGACATTTGAAAACGAAAGTTTTGATCTGATATGGTCGGAAGGCTCCGCTTACATTGCCGGTTTTTCCAATGCTATAAAGGACTGGAAGCGGCTGTTGAAGCCGGAGGGATACATTATTTGCAGTGAGATAAGCTGGCTGCGGGACGATCCGTCGGAGGAGATCAAAAGATTTTGGAATGAGGGATATTCCGAAATGAACACAATCGAGCGAAAAACGGAGCAGATACGGGAACAGGGATATGAGTTTGAGGGGTGTTTTATATGTCCCGTTTCGGACTGGACCGTGAACTATTATGATCCAATTGCGGAAAATATCAAAAAGATAGAGAAACGATATCCGGGGAATGCTCAGGCCATGGAAGCCATTCAGCACTTGAGGGAAGAGATCGATCTCTACAAAAAGCATAATAGTGATTACAGCTATGTTTTCTATGCGATGAAAAAGAAGTAACAGATCTCGGCTCGTTTTATCTTTTCTGCAGGAGGTATATGTATATGATAATAGAGAAAATAGGATATGATCTCAGTGTGTGCAAGGTAAAAGACTATTCTATGACGAATCTTGAAAGCCGATATTGTTTTATCGGCAAAACTGATGAGGAGAATTCGCTGGTATGTCTTACGGAAGATGTTCCCGCAAATGCCACGGAGTGTGATACGGGGTGGAAAGCGTTCAGGATACAGGGGATCCTGGACTTCTCATTGATAGGCATACTTTCAAAGATAACAACATTGCTTGCCGATAACGGATATGATATTATATAGCGGTCCCTCTCTTTGGAACGAACAGCGACCGCGTATCTGCTTTTTCTAAAGTCAGCAGTTTTATCTTCTTTTCGATCCCGCCTGCATATCCTGTGAGACTTCCGTTTGATCCTACTACTCTGTGGCAGGGAACTATAACTGATATCATATTATGTCCCACAGCTCCTCCGACTGCCTGCGCTGACATGTGTTGCAAGCCTTTTTTAGCGGCGAGCCGTTCGGCGAGGGCCCCGTATGTAGTGGTCTGACCATACGGGATCGAGCAAAGCATTTCCCATACATCATTTTGAAACTCGGTCCCGGTAAAATGCAGAGGGACGGTAAGATCAGGTTCTTTTCCGGAAAAATAAATATCGAGCCAATGTTTGGCGGCTCGCAGTAAAGCGGTCTCCTGTTCCTCGTGTTCTTTCTGCAGTCCTCGGGCAAAATATTTCTGTCCCTCAAACCATAGTCCTGTCAAGCCGATGTCATCGGCTGCCAAAAGGATGCCGCCTATAGGTAATCGATAATAAATGGTATACTGCATATAATACCCCCCATTATTTGCGATTTATTGTTCAATACTCCCGATTTTGTTGTTGTGTAATTCAGTTGATAAAATATATTATATATTCCAAATGGATCGCGCAGCATTCATTTTGTATTCACCTATTGATGTTTGTATATAATGCTGAGATCAAATAAAAGCCGCGATCCATGAAGACGGATCTATTTCATAAATTTATCGATGGCTCTGTTCAATTCTTCAATGGCTTTATCATCGTTATTCTGCACGGCGTCAACGATACATGTGGATATATGGTCTTTTAGTATGACTCTGCTGAGACTTTTTATGGAAGCGTCAACAGCCGAGAGCTGTATCAGGACTTCACTGCAGTCCCTGCCGTCCTCGATCATGCCTTTGACAGAGTTCATGTGCCCTATGATCCTGGCGATCCGGTTGAGAACATTTTTTGTCTCTTTGTGAGTGTGCGTATGTCTGCCTGTATGCTCATGCGGTGTGTCGCCGGAAACTGAATGGATGTCTGTGTTCATTGGCGTGTCCTCCGTATAATTTTATAGTGTCTCAGGCGCGACTGCCGACCTGATATCATATATACATTATACACTAACGGACGTGGAAAATCAACAGCGGAATTTCGGAGCGCTGACAGAAAAACTGAGTCTCAAGGAGTCTGTGGTATACGGGGATGGGTATAACCTTGGGTTAACCTCTTTGAAAAGATATTGTTTTTACGCGCCGAAAATATCTGAAAGAAATATCCCCCATACAGGCTTGTAAGGGGGGATGTTATGATGTATAATCAAATCAGATATAATTGGGTGATTGCGAAACGCTCGTTTCGCAATTACCTAATCAAATATAATATCAAGGAGGAGAAATAAAATGGCTTGTTTTTTGGTCCCGACTGCGGAGGCGGTCGTCACAACTGTTGTAAAAAGATCGGCGAAGAGAAAAGGAAAAGACTCGGGCAAGCATCCGTTCATGAAAAGATTGAATTGGCTCAACAATATGCTTTGGGGCGGAAGCGCGTTATTGGCATTCGAACACTTATGGCATGGTGAGATAACGCTGTGGTTCCCGTTTCTCACAAACGCGTCAAATCCCGTTGACGCGGCTGAAATGCTCCGGGAGATGGCAACGTCGGGCGTTGGCATGGCTGTGCTTGTAACAGCCGTATGGATCGGTATGGTCATGGTCACAAACGCGATAGAAAAGCGTCCGAAAGAAACAGATCTTTCTATAGCGGGAGGAAGTAGATGACTTTACTCATAACTGTTTTCGCAGCCGTTATTGTAACTGTCGTATGGTACACCAGACCCGACAGCAAGATGAGATTGGGCACCCTGTGCCTTATGTATTGGGGCGCTTCGCTTATGTGGTTTGTTGACGCGGTCGCTGAATACATAGATATCGGAGCGGATTATTTTGCTCCGGCATTGAGCGATATGCTCAATGACAGTTATCTCGGACTTTCGGTGATCGCTCTCGGACTGATAATATGGCTTGTCGCGGTGCTTGTAAAGGATCCGAGCGGCAGATTGAAGGCTGCGCTTACAAACAGAAAATGAATCGGTTGCTGTGACAGCAACATATCGAGGATATGAAATAACAGCATAAAATATCTATGAAAAGGGCGATCGTATATTTCGGTTGCCTTTTTGCTGTATATATGGTATACTTGTAGCGATACGAAAGCTTTTAGACAGCGATCATATATGGCGGAACATTATAAAAGAGAGGTGTTTGGGGTATGAAAGATTCTTTGAACGCGTTGTGCGATAATTTTATTGAAAACCGTGACAGGATAAGATCGGGCTTCGGCTGGGAATATTCTTATATCTATCCTGTCTGCGCGGCGATATTTACAAATAAGCGTCAGACGGTAAATATTGAGCAGATGAAGGAATGCCGGGATATACTTAAAGAAAAAACGGGCATTTTTTCTAATTTCCGAGGCATGATACAGCTTATAGTGATCTCTATGATGGCGGCGGATAACGCTCCCGAGAGAAAGCTTAAGAATGCGCTGGAGGTATATTCGGAGCTGAAGGAGCATTTTTGGCGTTCTCTGTATCTGCCGATCGTTTCGCTGGTCGTAGCCGATATGGCGGACCCGAGGGAATATGCCGATATAGCGGCAAGAACGAAGCGCATATACACACTGATGAAAAAGGAGCATCCGTTCCTTACTTCGGATGAAGACAGCGTTTTCGCCGCGCTGCTCGCGCTTTCGGAGCGGGGCGACGAGGAGATAGTGAGCGAAACTGAGGCTTGCTTTGATATCCTGAAGGAAAAATTTGTTTCCCGCAATGCCGTACAGTCCTTGAGCCATGTTCTGGCGATAGGAGAGGGAAGCGCGGAGGACAAATGCCGCAGGACCATCGAGCTGTACGATGGACTTAAAGAAGCAGGGTGCAAATACGGGACCGGCTATGAGCTTGCAACGCTGGGAGTGCCGGCTCTGCTGCCCGAGGATCTCGATACTGTGATCGGGGATATAAAGGAAGCGGATAAGTTCTTGTCAAAGCAAAAGGGATACGGTTTTCTGGGCTGCGGGAAGCATCAGAGGCTCATGCATGCGGCGATGCTTGTAAGCGGCGCTTATATAGGTGATAGCGGGAATGTCATGGATTCGGCGGCGATCAGCAGCGCTGTGTCGCTTATAGTCGCGCAGCAGATAGGCGTCTGCGCGGCGGTCGCGGCATCGGGAGCAGCCGCGTCGTCAAGCTCCGGCTCGTGAGTTTCCGTGATGTGATCCATTTTTAAGCGGAAAGGATGCATACGATATGAACGATTGGTTCACGATAGATAAGATAGACAAAGATACATATATAATAAGTGAATACCGTCACTGGGAGGAGACGCACAGTTATCTTTTAAACGGCAGCGAGCGCAGTTTGCTGATAGATACGGGGCTGGGGATATGCAATATTTATGACGAGGTGATAAAGCTTACCGATAAGCCTGTCACGGCGGTCGCAACGCATATCCACTGGGATCATATCGGAGGACATAAGTATTTCCCGGATTTTTATGCTCATGAGGCTGAGCTCGGTTGGCTCAGCGGCGGTTTCCCTCAGCCGTTGGAAACCATAAAAACATACGTGACCGACAGATGCGAGCTCCCCGAAGGATACGATGTTGACACTTATGAATTCTTTCAGGGGACGCCGACAAGAGTGCTGCATGACAATGACATGATAGACATAGGCGGGAGACGCGTGCGGGCCCTGCACACTCCCGGTCATTCTCCGGGACATATGTGCTTTTGGGAGGCGGAGCGAGGATACCTCTTTACGGGCGATCTGGTATATAAGGATGTGCTGTTTGCGTACTATCCGTCAACGGACCCGGAAGCGTACCTTGAGTCGCTTGAAAAGATAGCGCGGCTGCCGGCAAAGCGTGTGTTCCCCGCTCACCACAGTCTTGATATACATCCGGAGATCATTGCGCGCATGAGGGACGAGCTGCGAAAACTCAGATCGGAGGGCAAGCTGCACCATGGCGGCGGTAAATTTGATTACGGTGACTGGGGATTATGGATATAAGCGGTCTGTTGTATATCAACGGGATCGCATGAGAGCAGGCTGAAAAATGTACAATGTACAATTTAGAATGCGCAATGAACGGACGCTGAGCGTCCGGGATCTTCATGCGGCGCTGATGATCTGTGCGCGGCGGTAAATAAAAATGGACATGTATATCCAAAAAGATAAAACTGCTTAAAGTTTCTTACGCGTGAGTTGAAAACTATTGACTTATTTATAGTTTTGGGATATAATATGTAAAAATAATATTTGCGGGGTGTTTCAGATGAAGGATCGAATAAACAGACCGGAATACTTAAACAGGCTGATAGAAAATAAAGACGTTGATCTGGTCAAGATCGTTACGGGAATAAGAAGATGCGGAAAGTCGACGCTGCTTGAATTGTTTCATGATCATCTCATAGAAACAGGGACGGATGAAAAGCGCATAATCCATATGAATATGGAATCACTGCGATACAGAGATCTTACGGATTATCTTGCTTTTTATGATTATATAAGTGAAAGGATCATTCCGGGAGAACGGATGTATCTGATATTCGATGAGCTCCAGACTGTTGTTGGATGGGAAAAGGCTATAGAATCGTTCAGACTCGATTTTGATGTGGATATCTATATAACAGGTTCCAATGCATATCTCCTTTCAACGGAGTTCGCAACATTGCTTTCGGGACGGTATATAGAGATACGTATGCTTCCGCTGTCGTTCAAGGAGTTTCTTACATTTTACCAATTTGAGCCGGGTACAGCTCCCGAGGTAAAATTCGAGCAATATCTCCGGTTCGGCGGGATGCCGGTATTGAGACAGTTCAAATTTAATGAAGCGAGATGCATGGAGGCCCTTGAGGGGATATACTCCACAGTCGTTCTGAGAGATATTTTGCTGCGGAATAAGTCGGCAGACCAGGATACACTTAATAAGATCGTCATGTTTCTTTGCAGTAATATAGGAAGTATAACATCGCCGAATAAGATAGGCAATGTTTTGTCAGCCGAGGGCGAATTGGGCAAGATCAAAAATATTGCCGGAAAGACGGTCGATAAATATATTTCGATGCTCAGAAGCGCGTTTGTTTTTTTTACGGCGGGGAGATACGATATCAAAGGCAAGCAGCTTTTGAAGACACTGGGGAAAAACTATATTATCGATCTTGGATTTCGAAATATGCTGCTTGGCTATCGTGACGCCGACATGGGGCATATTCTTGAAAATGTGGTCTATCTGGAACTGCTCAGGCGGGATTACAGGGTGTATATAGGCAAAGTCGGGGAGACTGAAGTGGATTTTGTGGCGGAAAAGCCAAGGGAAAAAATATATATACAGGTGACGGAATCAATGCTTGGAGAGACGGTAAGAGAGCGAGAACTGAGGCCGCTGAGACTGATACGTGATAATTATCCAAAACTGATACTTTCGATGGACAGAAATTATATCGATTCGTATGACGGAATAATGGCTTTAAATGTGATAGACTGGCTTTTGGATAAATAGCAGAGGAGGAAAACGATGATACTTGAAACGGAACGAATATATATGCGCGAGCTGGAGCAGGGCGACTTTGACGCGCTGTGCCTTATACTTCAGGACGAGGAGACGATGTATGCCTATGAGGGCGCGTTCACGGATGAAGAGGTGCACGAATGGCTCGACAGACAGATCGAGCGGTATAAAAAATGGGGGTTCGGGCTATGGGCTGTGATACTTAAAGAGACGGGCGAGCTCATCGGACAGTGCGGGCTCACGATGCAGCCGTGGAACGGGAAGGAAGTACTTGAGATAGGGTATCTGTTCAGACGCTCGTACTGGCACAATGGCTATGCCACGGAAGCGGCGCGGGCGTGCAAGAGATACGCGTTTGAAAAATTGGATGCCGATGAGGTATGCTCTATAATAAGGGACACAAATACCGCGTCACAGAATGTAGCGTTGAGGAACGGTATGACGCCGACCAACACTATGGTGAAGCACTATAAGGGCGTGGATATGCCGCATTGCCGTTATGTGGCACGCAGAGGATGAATATCAAAAATATGCAAAATATCATTTACAAACTTTTTAAAGGTATATGATTTCTGATTTTACATAGATATGGTATACTTTGATACGGAAAAACCGGAGAGGCTCATTTGCGGACCGAGACCTGACCGGGAGCTTTCCGTTGACAGGAGGTATTCATCTATGAAAAATATCAGTACAAGAGTAATATCGCTGCTTGTTTCGGGCGCCGCGGTGTTCGGGACATTTCCGGCTTTGCCGGCGGCGGCGAGCGGCACGGCGGAGATAAGCAGTCTTACGCTGCAGCCGGGCGAGACTCAGGCTTCGGTCAATATCACATGGTACGCCGAAGGCACATCGGAGTCTGTTGATCCGAAAGTAGAGATAGGGGGACAGGTGATCGACGCGCGGGTATCGGATATAACGGTGCCTACAGGAAAGACGGCAGAGGATAATGATTATGCCGGATATGTTGTATGTAAAGCTGAGATAAATGACCTTGCTCCCGAGACCGGTTATGATTACAGGCTCTCAAATGACGGCGGCACTAATTGGTCTGAGACGTATACATACACGACGCCCGCGGAGGATGATTTCACATTTGCTTTCACGAGCGATCCGCAGATAAAAGAAGATAAGAGTATAAATTCAAGCGGATGGAACCCGTCCGACGGCACCAACCAGACAGGCTGGGCGAAGATGATGGAGGTCGTGGCATCCAAAGGCGCGACTCTGATGGTGTCGGCTGGCGATCAGGTAGAGGATCAGAGCTGGGGAAAGAAGAGCGAGTATGACGCGTTCTTTGCTCCGGAGGAGATGTCGTCTATAGCATACGCGCCGGCAGTCGGGAACCACGACCGTCACTACATGTTCAGAGATCATTTCGATCTCCCGAATGAGATGGGGATAAGCGCTGAGGAGACTGATGACGCAAATACTCTTACCGAGGTAAAGACAACGTTCCGCGGTCAGAACAACGGAACGAGTCTCAGCCACGGAAATTACACAAAAGCTACCGAGCAGGAGATCGCGGAGCAGAAGAATGAGAAGGGTGTAACACCGAATGATGACGGCATATTCGACTATGTTGAGCGCCGAGAGATGGAAACGGAAGGCAACTATTACTACCTTTACAACAATGTTCTGTTCGTGACTTTGAACACGGGAGCATACCCGGGCGGAAATGACGATGAGAACACCGGAAATGACAGTGTGCCGAGCGCGGATAAGGACAATTCCGAGGCGGAGGCAATGGTCGCGAATTTTGAAAAGACGCTTGCCGCGGCAACGAGCGAGTATGAGGGGCAGTATGACTGGCTCATCGTGACGCACCATAAATCGACTCAGACAGTCGCAAAGCACGCGGCGGACTCGGATATAGAGAACTATGTTGACGCCGGATTCGAGCAGCTGATGGAGGACTATGATGTTGATCTCGTTCTCGGCGGACACGATCACGTATACTCGAGAAGCTATGTCTTGAACGGCAAGGGCGAGAGAATGAGCGAGCGCCTTGACACTATAAACGATCCCGAGGGAACGATATATCTGACAGGCAACTGCGCGAGCGATATGCAGTATTACACGCCGTTCGATTCGCTTGACAAGACGAACAATGAGGATTATCCCGTGCTTGCAAACGGCGGGAAGGGCTCGCAGGCGTATCTTGCGGGCAAGGATGCTGAAGATCAGGAAGGTTATCTCCCGATAGGAAATCAGGAGCATGACCAGGAGTACAGCCCGAGCTACGCTCTCTTTAACGTCAAAGGAGACACTATAAGCGTAAATGTGTATGATCTTGACGGCGACTCGGAAACTCCCGATTCAAAGGAGATTGACTCGTTCACTATAACAAAGGGCAAGGACGGCGGCGAAAAGGCGACAGGCTTTGAGAACGGCAGCTCATCGCTCGATCTCACTGAGACAGCCCGTTATGACTCAGGCATGACAAACGCTGACGGCGGCGTTATGGAGATAGTCGATTATAATACTGTTACCGGCTGGGCATACGCCGTAAACGGACAGACCGGCGATCTTACGGCTATAGCGCTGAAGGATCTCGAAAACAAGGAAAATATCGATCTGCTCGACGGAAACGATATAAATGTGAAAGAGCTTGTGGAGGAAGAGGGATTCGTATACGGTGACATGACATCGGTATCGGTATCGCCGGACG
The DNA here is from genome assembly GCA_904395315.1 of uncultured Clostridia bacterium. Lineage (GTDB taxonomy): Bacteria > Bacillota > Clostridia > UBA1381 > UBA1381 > Ornithomonoglobus. The sequence continues at coordinate 9,093 of CAJFNT010000145.1, read as the reverse complement.
GCACAAAGCTTGCGGCTGCTATCCAGGCGGCGGGCTATAGCGATAACGGCAGAGCGGCGATCTTCACCTGCAATGCTGACGGAACGCTGACATTTGACAGAGCGATCGAGACGGGCGTTCAGCCTGATATGATAACCTTTGCCGAGAACGGCGCGTATATCTTAACAGCAAACGAGGGCGAGCCGAGAGAAGGCTACGGCGAAGGTGCTGTCGATCCGGCGGGAAGCGTTACGATCATAGATACGGCTTCGTGGGATCCTACGACTGTAGGTTTCGATAGCTTTGATCATGACACGCTTGCGAGATCCGGCGTTGTTCTCAAGAAAGGCTCGACACCTGCCGAGGATCTTGAACCGGAATATATAGCATGCGCTGACGGAAAGGCATATGTGACGCTCCAGGAGGCAAATGCGGTAGCTGTGCTTGATATAGCAACCAAGACCTTCACCGGCGTGTACCCGCTCGGAACGGTGGATTATTCGCAGGTAAAGATAGACCTCAATAAGAATGACGAGGATGAGGACAGAGGCTACAGCCCCGAGAATTACGAAGATGTGCTCGGACTGCGCATGCCGGACGGCATAAGCGCGTACAGCGCAAACGGCAAGACGTACATCATCACGGCAAACGAAGGCGACAGCCGAGAGTGGGGCGACTACACAAATGAGGACGAGGGCAAGCTCACATCAACTGCAGATGTGAAAACAGAAAAGAAGGTAACGTATCTCAAGTCTGATGATTATGACGGTTTAGAGGCCGGAAAGACATATCTCTTCGGAACGAGGTCATTCTCGGTATTCGAGGTGCAGGATAACGGACTCAGTCTAGTGTATGACAGCGGCAGCGACTTTGAAGCTAAGACTGCGGAATATCTGCCTGACTATTTCAACTGCTCAAACGACAGCCTTGATGTGGACGACCGCAGCAACAAGAAGGGTCCTGAGGCTGAGAGCGTAACGGTAGGTACTGTAGGAGATAAGACATACGCGTTTGTGACGCTTGAGAGGATAGGCGGAGTTATGGTATATGACATAACCGATCCAACTGCGCCTCAGTATGTGAATTATATGAACAGCCGTGACTTCTCTTCCGAGGTCGGCGCGGACGATTCGCCCGAAGGACTGAAGTTCATCCCGGCATCGGACGGAAAGAATGCGATGCTTCTTGCGGCATGCGAGGTAGGCGGCACGGTAGCAGTGTATGAGCTTACTTCGGGAACAGCGTCAGAGGATGACGGGGATATAGACATCTACTTTACAAATGACGTGCACTGCGCGTACACAAAGTATGATCAGGTAGCGACGGCAGTGAAGGATAAGGATATCCTGATCGACGCGGGTGACAACATACAGGGCGATCTTGTCGGAACACTTTCAGACGGCGGCTATATGGTCGATATCATGAATTATATGGATTACGATGTTGCCGTACCGGGAAATCATGAGTTCGACTACGGTATGGACAGATTTTTCGAGATAGCGAATGGAACGTCTGAAACGCCAAAACTGGCAGATTTCGATTATATATCGTGCAACTTCAGAGAGATAGCGACGAATAAGCCGATACTTGACGGATGGAAGATGTTCGATATAAACGGAACGAAGGTAGCGGTAGTAGGCATATCCACACCGGAGACGCTCGTTAAATCGAACCCGGCATATTTCAAGGATGAAGAAGGAAACTGGATCTATGACTTCTCGAATGATGAAACGGGCGAGCTGCTCTATACTGCTGTGCAGGATGCCGTAGATGAGGCAAACGCGGCGGGAGCGGATTACGTTATCGCGGCAGGTCATCTCGGAACAGATGCAGAGTCACAGCCGTGGACATCTACAGATGTAATAAAGAATACGACAGGCATAGACGTTATGATCGACGGTCACTCGCACAGCACATTCAACACTACAGCGGAAAATGCCGAAGGCGAGCTGATCCCGACGGTGCAGACCGGAACAAAGCTTGAGAATATAGGAAAGATAACGATAGACGAAGACGGAGAGATAACAGCCGAGCTGATCCCGATAACGGATGACAGCCCCGCTAAGGATCCGGATACAACGGATTTCCTGGCAGATATAACATCCGAACTTAAGGAAACACAGGATCAGGTCGTAGCCAAGACGGATGTAAAGCTCACCACTACCGATGTTATAACCGGCGAGCGTATCATAAGGAACCGTGAGACGAACCTTGGTGATCTCTGCGCGGATGCGTACAGAGCGAAGCTTGGCGCTGATATCGCATTTGTGAACGGCGGAGGAATAAGAGCCGATATTGAAGCCGGAGACATCACTTTCGGTGATATAGTATCAGTACATCCGTACGGAAACGAGGCGTGCATGATCGAGGTAACGGGCCAGCAGATCCTTGACGCTCTCGAGTGGGGAGCACAGGCGAACCCGGGCGAGTCGGGCGGATTCCTGCAGGTATCGGGACTTACATATGAGATACACAATACGATCCCGTCACCGTGTATATCTGATCCTATGGGCGGATTTGCCGGCATAGAGGAAGGCGCGGAGAGAAGAGTGCAGAATGTCAAGGTAGGCGGAGAGGACATCGATCCGAATGCGACATATACTTTGGCAGGACATAATTATATGCTGCTCGACTTCGGCGATGGTTACAATATGTTTGAAGGAGCGAACGTAGTTCTTCAGTCGGTCGCTATCGACAATCAGGTGTTGATCGATTATATCACGGATGAGCTGGACGGAACAGTGTCGGCGGATTCGATATACAGCGATCCGTACGGTGAGGGCCGTATAAAGATATTCGGCGATTGTGATATTACTGTTAAGCCGAATGAGAACGGCTTGACTGTAAACGCGGTGAACAACACAGATGAGGATATAAACGGCGATGTTATATGCGCGCTGTACAATGACGGAAAGCTCGTGGGAACGGCTATAGGCGAAGATGCCGTTATAAAAGCGGGCGAGAGCGCGGATGTGCAGATAGGGTATGACGGAACGGAAGGATATGACGCTGTAAGAGTGTTCATCTGGGACGACATAAACACAATGGATCCGCAGTGCAGTGATGCAACGATGGCGGTATAAATATTATCAAGAATAAAACCGCAGCGGGGGCGATCCCCTGCTGCGGTTTTGCTTTACTCCTTAAGCAGACCTTGTATATAAGCCTGTGCTTTGGCTTTTTGCAGTTCATTTAATCTGTGAAATTTATCCAGGATAAGGATATCATCTGCGGATAGATCCGTTCTTGTATACCTTGCGGGTATGTCCGAGTTACCTATAAGATAATCTACGGACACATTGAATAATTCAGATATGTTTTTTAGCATTGCAATATCGGGTTCCGATAAGCCCATTTCGTATTTGCTTACGGCGGCTTGTGTTACATTAAGCTCTATAGCCAGTCTCTGCTGGCTCATATGCCTCGCTTCGCGCAGCTCGCGCAGTCGTTTCATGGTATCACCAACCTTTGGTCATTTGATCTCTTGTTCCAAACGGTCGAACTCCTCGGAATCGAAAAATTGCGCCAATGATATGTCAAGTCCGTCGCAAAGCTTTTTTATAAGAACGATGGATATGTTATGACGTCTGCTGTCAAGCATGCTGTAGACACTTGATGGCGTGACTCCGGAAATGACGGCAAGCTCATTTGGCGTTATTTGTCGTTCCTTGCAGATGTTCATAAATCTTTCTGTAACAGCGGCTTTTACTCCCATTCTGATCACCTCACCTCAAATATATTCTATAATTTTTAACGCAAACGCGTATACGCATTTGCGTATATAGATATGATTTGATATAACATATGCAAATCTTAAAAGAAAACATGTTATTGATATTGAAAAAGGGTCACGATCGGGATGATCCGCAAAGAATATGATCAAGATAATAATTGAATTTGCAGTACTGCCATGATATAATATTGTTATAAATGACAGAAAGGGTGATCGTTATGAAGGTCGTTGTTACGGCGCGTGATTTTTCGGAGCCGGAGATAGACGGAAGCTATATATTGAGGGATGCCGGATTTGAGGTCATAGAGTGCGCCGGCGAGTACGGGAGCGGAACAGCGCCGGAGAAGGTGGCGGAGCTCATAGGAGATGCCGATGCGGCGATAGTCGGGCTTGAGCCTATAAACGATACTGTGTTTGATAGGTGTCCGAATTTAAAGCTGATATCAAGGCGCGGTATCGGATATGATTCGCTTGATCTCGGCGCTTTAAGACGTCACGGCGCAGCGGCTGTGCGGACTACCGGCACGGTCGAGGGAGCTGTCGCGGAGCATGTGATGGCGTATATCATGCATTTTGCGAGGCGGCTTGATCTGCAAAGCGAGTCGATGCGCCGCGGCGAGTGGAAACGTGTGATGACCTACGGCGCCAAAAACAGGACTCTCGGTCTCATCGGATTCGGCGGTATAGGAAAAGAGATAGCAAAGCGCGCTGACGGGTTCGGGATGGAGGTCCTTTATAACTGCCGCCATCCCCAAAAAGCGTGGGAGACGGAATATAATGTGCGTTATGCGCCGATAGGTGAGATCGCGCAAAAGAGCGATTACATATCGATAAATGTGCCGCTCACGAATGAGACGGAAGGTATGATAGACAAGGCATTCATAGACTCTATGAAACATGAGTCGGTGCTTATCAATATCGCAAGGAGCCGCATAGTGGATGAAGCGGCGTTGGCGGAGGCGCTCATAGGCGGACGCATAAGGGGAGCATGCATAGATGTCTACGACAGCGAGCCGTGCACCGATTCTGTATTCAAGGACATCGAAAATGCGGTCCTCACGCCGCACACGGCGAATTTCACGACAGAGAATATCAAGAGCATGAATGAGCTTGCGGCAGAAAATATAGTAAAATTCTTTGACGGAACGATAGACGATAAATATGTTATAAAGATATGATAAGAGATGAAAGATGATCAGAGCAGTAAAAGAGGATAAAAAGCGGTATCTTGATCTGCTACTGCTTGGCGATGAGCAGGAGAGCATGATCGACAAATATCTTGACCGAGGGACGATGTATGTATATGATGAAGGCGGCGCAAAGGCGGTGTGCGTCGTGACCGATGAGGGCGGCGGTGCGCTTGAAATAAAGAATATAGCCGTCGCTCCGGAAAGCCAAAGGAATGGATACGGAAAGACGCTTATTCGTTTTCTTGAAAACGAATACAGAGACCGTTACAAGCTGCTCCGCGCCGGTACCGGCGACAGCCCGCTGACTGTACCGTTTTACGAAAGCTGCGGCTTTGAGCGGGCATATGTGATAAAGGATTTCTTTATCGATAACTATGATCACCCGATATACGAATGCGGCATACAGCTTCGGGATATGGTGTATTTTGAGAAGAGGCTGTGATGGGATTTGTAAATATATAACATGTAGTGTTATAAAGGGGACACAAAAACCGAATAACGAAATTTTTACTTTACATGTTTTGTGATATATGTTATAATGTAATAGAAATAGATAGAAAAAGATGGCTAATTGATAGACATCTTTTTCTATAATTAAATAATAACTACTTCAATCCACAGATCTCTCTGACAGTGTTATTTTATCAAATAATATAGTACTTGTCAACTAAAATAGTTATATATATTGACAGAAAGTGATTTCTGTGATAAAATATAATTAAATAATAACTGAAAGAAGAATATGTATGAATAAAATTGCGAGAAAAAGCAGAGATGGAACGAGAATACAGATTATTGATGAACATCTGCTTAATACAGCCAATATAGCGGCGGATAATCTCATGGATATAAAATTGGGAGCTTTAGGAAAGTTTGTGGGTATATCTCATGATATTGGTAAATTAAGTGATGAATTTGGTAGTTACATAGCACGAGGCGATCCAAAAGAACGCGGGAGTGTAAATCATAGTTCTGTAGGAGCACTGTACATATATCATCGGTTTTATAAGAGCGCAGATGAAATGAGAGATACAATTGGTAAATTAACAGCTCAAATCGCTATTAATGCGATATATTGCCATCACATGAGGTTATATGATTGTATTAGTCCCAACCAGGAAAATGTGTTTCAAAACAATATGGATAAAAATGAAAAATGCTCATACGAAGAAATAATGGAAATGTTTTTTAGTGCTATAATGAGCAGAAATGATTATGACGAATTGTTTGAACGGGCTCGCTCAGAGGTTGCTGGATTTGTAAAGAAAGCAAGCAAGTTCAGAATGTTTGGGGCAGGTATGCTGCAAAAAATGGTCTATTCAGCTTTGATAGATGCCGATCGCTACGATGCATATTGTTTTGAGAGTGAAACAGAACCTCAGATGCAGCCAAAAGCAAACTGGGGATCAATGCGAGAAAAACTCGATGCAAGGTTGAGCAAATTCAGCAATGAAAAGCAGATAGATAAAATGCGTAGTTTTATATCTGAACAGTGCCGTCAAGTTGCAGCACGGGGAGCGGGGATATATAGACTTTCGGTGCCGACTGGTGCCGGGAAAACACTTGCCTCACTTAGGTTCGCGCTTAATGCTGCTAATGATAATAGACATATATTCTATGTTGTTCCATACACAACGATACTTGATCAGACTTATGAAGAGTTTACGGAAATATGCGGCGCGGAAAATGTGATCGAGCATCATTCGGGCGTGATAGTTGAGGATGACAATGAATCTCATCAAATATATACGGAGCGTTGGACCGCGCCTGTGATACTTACTACGTTTGTGCAATTCATGAACGCTTTGTATGCGGGTAAGTCATCGTGTGCGAGAAGAATGAGAGGATTGTTTAATTCTGTTATCATACTTGATGAAGTGCAATCGATGCCAAGAGAAGTGATAAGTCTCTTTAATGAAGCGATAAATTTTTTGGTTGAGATTTGTGGATGTATGGTCCTTTTATGTACAGCAACGCAGCCGGCTCTTGATTCAGTGAACCATCCGATCAGATTGGCGAAAAACAGCGAAATAGTTACACGTACGGACAATGATTATAGGATAGCTTTCAAAAGGACACAGGCTGTGAACATGTACAGCAGTGGCGGGATGAGCTGTGAAGAAATCGCGGAATTTGCATATGGAAAACTTGATGAGAACCGTTCGATATTAATAGTAATGAATACAGTGTCTGAAGCGTTGCGAGTGTATGAACATTTGGAAGGGGATTTTAAAAAAATATATCTTTCGACAAAAAAGTGCCGTGCAACAAGAATGATAGATATACGTAGGATAAAGGAGCACACTAAAAAGCTTTGTGATGGAAAGACAGATGAAAAGCTTATTGTAGTCAGCACTCAGCTTGTGGAAGCAGGTGTAGATATCTCTTTTGAATGTGCCATTAGAGCGTTGGCTGGAATAGATAATCTTGTGCAGACAGCCGGAAGAAGCGGCAGAAATGGAGAATTCGGACATGTTTGCAATGTATATTCTATAAATGTAAAGGATGAAAACTTAAGCAGACTCAAGGATATAGAAAAAGCTAAACGATGCTCTATACGAGTTTTGTCGGAGATGGACAAAAATGCTGATATTATGTCTCCGGAATGTATAGCGATGTATTATAGAGAATATTTTAAAACAGATAAACATAGTCTGGATCCTATGGATTATATTTGCGGCAAAACTACAATAATGGATATGCTTTCGGATAATAAAAAATATGCGTCTGAGTATGCAAACATACACCCGCAAGAAGAGCTTCCTGTTCTTAAGCAAGCGTTCAGAACGGCAGGGGAAAAGTTCTCGGTAATAAAGAGCGAAACAGAGTCAGTGATAGTGCCTTGTGACGATACTGTAAAGAAATATATATCGGTATTAACAGGATACAACGGCGTCAAAGAAAAAGCAGACGTATTAAAACGATGCAATGATTATGTGGTTAACTTGTTCGGATATGATATGCAAAAACTTCAAGATAAGAATGCGGTGTATTCCGCGGAAGATGTGGGTGTATGGATCCTTTCCGAAGGATTTTACAATGATGAATACGGGATATTGACAGAAGGAGAACTTGAGTTTTGGATGTGCTGAGGAGGTAATAATGGAATGAAAGCAAACAAAATAACATTCAGACTTACGGGGAGCAAGGCGTTGTTTTCCGATCCTATAACAAGAGTCGGGGGGGAAAAGTTCAGTTATCCCGTCCCAACATATCAAGCGCTTAAAGGAATATGTGAATCAATATATTGGAAGCCGACTTTCGTATGGGTAGTGGACAGAGTCAGGGTCATGAATGCGATAAGGACTGAATCGCGTGGAATAAGAGTTCCAAGATACGGAGAAGGAAATGATCTTTCAATATATACATATTTGGCAGATGTGCAATATATTGTCGATGCTCATTTCGAATGGAATGAGCATCGCGAAAATCTTGCCAATGACCGGAATGAAAATAAGCACTTTTTTATTGCTCAAAGGATGCTTGAGCGCGGCGGCAGGCGTGATATTTTCCTTGGTACGAGAGAGTGTCAAGGATATGTTGAACCGTGCAGATTTGATGATGACTATGGGTATTATGATAATACGAGCCTTTCATTCGGTATAATGGTCCATGGCATAGATTATCCTGATGAGACAGGGCTCGAAAAACTTAGAACGCGACTGTGGAATGCAAGGATGGAAAATGGAGTGATAGAGTTCATAAGACCTGACGAATGCACAATGTTCTTCGACAGTGTAAATTACAGTGCAAAAACGTTTGTATCAGGTGAAAATTTCTCAGGTCTTGATGAATTCGAAAAGGAGGGAATATTTGATGGCATGGATGACAAGACTTTATGAGACATATGAAAATTTAAAGGGGAATTCGGATGTTCTCAAAGCTTGTAAAATGCCCTTGGTACCCGTGTCACACACGGTGCAAACTGCACATGTTGAGGTAACATTGACAAGTGACGGTGAATTTATAAGAGCCGAGTGTATTCCAGAGGAGGAAGCGCTAACGATTGTACCGTGTACTGAGGATTCAGCCAGCAGAAGTTCGGGCATAGCGCCGCATATCTTGTTTGACAATCTTAAATATATTGCGGGAGATGCTGCAGAATATAATGCAGATCCAAAGAATGAAAAGAATTATAAGGCTTACTGTGAGCAATTGCATGCATGGTGTGAGGATGAAAAATGTCCGGAT
>CAJFNT010000144.1 GCA_904395315.1 uncultured Clostridia bacterium | reverse complement strand
GAGCTGGGGTACAGCAACATAATCAAATACGGTATAGCGTTCAAGGGAAAGATATGCTACGCCGTGACGGAATGAGTATATTCATGCAGGCGGTGATGTAATATGGAACAGCAGACTCTATTTGAAAATAATGATTCATTGCCCCTGGCGGCACGGCTGCGGCCGCGCACGCTTGAGGAGTATGTCGGGCAGAAGCATCTAATGGGCGAGGGGAAAGTTCTGCGCCGTCTCATAGAGAGCGACCGTATATCGTCAATGATCTTCTGGGGACCGCCGGGCGTCGGGAAGACCACGCTCGCCAGGCTGATAGCCAACAAAACGAAAGCTGAATTTATCGATTTTTCGGCTGTCACGAGCGGGATCAAGGAGATAAGGACCGTGATGCGTCAGGCTGAGGAGAACCGCCGTTACGGTGAAAAGACGATCGTGTTCGTTGACGAGATACACAGGTTCAACAAGGCGCAGCAGGATGCTTTTCTGCCATTTGTGGAAAAGGGCAGCATAATACTTATCGGCGCCACGACGGAAAATCCGTCGTTCGAGATAAACGGAGCTCTGCTGTCGCGCTGCAAGGTGTTTGTCCTTCAGGCGTTAAAGACCGAGGATCTTATCGAGCTTTTGGAACGCGCTCTTACGGACGAGCGTGGGTTCGGCGACAGGAAAGTGGACATAAAGCCGGAGATGCTTGAGGCGATAGCGAATTTCGCGAACGGAGACGCACGCTCGGCGCTTTCAACGCTTGAAATGGTGGTCTTGAACGGTGACTATAACGGAGATACTGTGACGGTCACGGAGGATACGGTCGCGCAGTGTACCTCGAAAAAGTCGCTTCTCTATGACAAGAACGGAGAGGAGCATTACAATCTTATATCCGCGCTGCATAAATCCATGAGGAATTCCGATCCTGACGCGGCAGTGTACTGGCTTGCGCGCATGCTTGAAGCGGGCGAGGATCCGCTTTATATAGCGCGGCGCGTTACGCGGTTCGCGAGCGAGGATATAGGACTTGCCGATCCCCGCGCGCTGGAGATAGCGGTAGCGGCGTATCAGGCGTGCCATTTCATAGGTATGCCCGAATGCTCGGTCCATCTCACGGAAGCGGTGGTTTACATGTCGCTCGTGCCGAAATCGAACGCGCTCTATACCGCGTATGAAACGGCAAAAAAAGACGCGCTCAATATGCTTTCGGAGCCGGTCCCTCATGTGATAAGGAACGCGGTCACGGGACTTATGAAAGATCTCGGTTACGGCAAGGGGTATCAGTACGCGCACGATACGGAGGAAAAGCTGACGAATATGCAGTGTCTTCCGGACTCGCTTCTCGGCAGGGAATATTACAAGCCCACTGATCAGGGGCTTGAGGCGAAATTCGGAGCGAGGCTTGAAAAGATAAAGGAATGGAAAAAAAGCCATGAACGGAACGATTAGTTTCGAGATCAAAATTTTCTGAAAAAGCTCTTGACAAATCAAAAAAATATGATATACTATAAATCATAGTAATTACGTAGGAAATTGCTTTTGCGGAAAAAGAGGTATTGATTATGGCAAAAAGAGAATGGAGTTTTGAAACAAAGCAGCTGCGCGTGGGACAGGAATGTCCTGATCCGGCAACCGACGCGCGCTCTGTTCCGATATACGCTTCAACATCGTTCGTGTTCAGGGATTCACAGCAGGCGGCGACCACCGCTCATTCGCAGTGTGCGGAGAGCGAGCTTGCAGAGCAGGGTATAAAGCCGAATACAGTACGGCTGTCTATAGACACGGAAAATATAAATGATCTTATCGCGGCGCTGGAGGACGCGCTTGCCGCGGTATAAAACGGAGGGATATAGTATGGCGAAAATATACAGATCGATAACGGAGCTGGTGGGCGGCACGCCGCTCATGGAGCTTGCGAATTATGAAAAGAAAGAGAAGCTCGGCGCGGTGATACTTGCGAAGCTTGAGTATCTGAACCCGGCTGGATCCGTGAAGGACAGGATCGCGAAGGCGATGATCGAGGACGCGGAGCTGAGCGGAAAGCTCAGAGAAGGATCGGTCATAATCGAGCCGACCTCGGGCAACACCGGCATAGGCCTTGCCGCGATCGCCGCCGCGAGAGGCTACAGGATAATAATAACCATGCCGGACACTATGAGCGTTGAGCGGAGAAAGCTTTTAAAGGCGTACGGAGCCGAGCTGGTGCTTACCGACGGCGCGAAAGGAATGAAGGGCGCGATCGAAAAAGCGGAGGAGCTTGCAAAGGAGATAGAGGGAAGCTTTATCCCGGGGCAGTTCGTAAATCCCGCAAACCCGGCGTATCATAAGGCAACGACCGGACCGGAGATTTGGAACGATACCGACGGGAAGATCGATATACTTGTTGCCGGAGTCGGGACCGGAGGAACGCTCTCGGGAGCGGGCGAATATCTGAAGTCGCAAAACAGCGCGGTAAAGGTCGTCGCTGTGGAGCCGGACGATTCGCCGGTGCTTTCGGAGGGCAGAGCCGGAGCGCATAAGATACAGGGTATAGGCGCGGGATTCGTTCCCGACACGCTCAATACCGATGTGTATGACGAGGTAATAAGGGTGCGTAATGAGGACGCGTTCGAAACGGGACGCAGTCTGGCAAGATGCGAGGGGCTGCTTGTCGGCATATCCTCGGGAGCTGCCGTCTGGGCGGCCGCTCAGCTGGCGAAGCGTGAGGAGAACAGCGGAAAAACGATAGCGGTGATACTTCCCGACACGGGAGACAGGTATCTTTCGACACCGATGTTCGGGGAATGAGCGTCTCGGCGCTTCTCGTAAGAATATGATTCGGTATGGAACAGCGTCCGCGCTGCTCCATACCGTTTTTTATGTCAGTTCCTGAACTTTGCACGAATGATATTTCGTTTCCTTGCTGCAGCTTATGCCAACGGCAAGGATCCTGCCGGTGTATTCCGGCTTTTCGCCGATTCTTTGGCAAGGTCATGGATAAGCCGAGAGATTATTTCTTCATTAAAAGCTCTTCAAACTTGCGCATCAATTCTTTGTTCGGAATGAATACCTCGCCATCCTCGTAAGTCAGCAATTCGTATACCTGCGCCTCACCATTTATTCTTATTCATTTCTAATCCATTTTTTTATATTGTACATAATATCATACAATCGTCTTTTCTCCATAATCGTGCAATCGCTTAGCAAAAGATGTATATCTATCTCATATTCTGTATGATCATGAAGTTGGTTTCCATATAATAGCTCATCCGCTGTTACACCGAGTTCATTAACTATCTGAAGAAAAACTTTAAAGCTAACATTCTTTTTTCCATTTTCAATACAGCTTATGTATGGAACGGATACGTCTATTTTTTCAGCTAATGCAGATTGTTTAATATTATTTTGTATTCTTGTTTCTTTAATCCTTTTACCTATAAGTTTGAAATCTATAAACATTTTGATCCTCCATAATATTGTTATAGATAATTGCGAAATACAGCTTTCCAAATCATCTATTATTTATTATACTATGGCTTAATATTTTAACCAATTGATTATTTTCTTTTATTTAATAAAATTGTATAATAATCATATTCAAAATAATATTAAGAAGGAATAATCCAAATGAGAAGAAAAGAAATTGAAAAGGAAAAGATACGAGAGAAATATAAAGGAATTGATTTGGATGAACTTGATATAATTCCTGCTATACCGGAAGAGAATTTATTTGAAAATGGTACAGAAAAACGAGTTGCTGTGTATGTCAGAGTGTCTACAGATGATCCGCGTCAGACATCTTCGTATGAATTACAAAAAAATCATTATGTAGATGTTATTGATTGTCATCCGGGCTGGGAGTTGTTCAAAATTTATGCGGATGAAGGTATTTCCGGAACATCTCTTAATCATAGACAAGCTTTTGCTGAAATGATTAGTGATTGCATAGATCATAAGTTTGATTTAATTGTTACCAAAAGCGTATCAAGGTTTGCACGTAATCTGTTAGATTGTGTCAGTTGTGTAAGGAGATTATCAGAACTTCAGCCACCGGTAGGCATATTTTTAAAACCGCCGCTTTTGGGCTATGACAAAGATGAGGATGGTAATTTAGTTATAAATGAAAATGAAGCCAGTATTATAAGATTGATTTTTTTTATGTATTTATATGGATACACTTGCAGTCAAATTGCTGATACACTAACGAATCTTGGCTGTAAAACAAAAAGGAATAACTTTGTCTGGCATCCAAGCTCAATACTTTCCATTTTGCGAAATGAACGCCATTGTGGCGAGGTCCTTGCGAGAAAGACATGGACACCCAATTATCTTGATCATAAATCCAGGAAAAATAATCATAATCGTAATCAATATAGGCGCAAAAATGACCATGAAGCAATAATCTCACGAGAGGACTTTATTGCAGTACAGCATTTTATAAACAATGCAAAATATGGCAACAAACGTTTTTTGCCGGAGCTAAAGGTAATACATCAGGGCGTTTTGTGCGGATTTGTCACCATACATCCACATTGGGCAGGTTTTAAAGCAAAAGACTATATTCTTGCAGCTGAAAGCACTTCTTCAATAACTTCTTTGGAAAATAATGAGCGCAGAATTGAACTTGCTGATGGTGAGTTCGATTTTAGAGGGTATGAGATAGCCAGATCACAATTTTTTAATATTGCAGGGAAAATTTTTGTGACCATATCAAATAAGAATATAATATTTAGCAGCAGCTGTATCCATAAGTTCAATAATATAGAATATATCGAAATGCTGATTTCACCGCAAAAACATCTTTTAGCTGTTCGTCCTTCTTACAAAGATAAAAATTTGTCTGTAAGGTGGTCGAGGAAAAGTAATGGTAAGGATATTAATCGTTCGTTTCACCAAAGTATTGATGAGGCTGTTATATTAATATGCAAGCATCAGTCTGTTAGAAACGATATAACATCCGAAATGAAAAAATATCTCTTAGGAAAAATTTATAGGTTTGAGGTTGAAAAAAACAAAAATAGAATTTTAAATGAGTTATCTTCATGTGTACGGAATTCTAATCAAAACAGTCAAAAAATATCAGAAAAAATCGGAAAGGAATACAATTT
>CAJFNT010000143.1 GCA_904395315.1 uncultured Clostridia bacterium | reverse complement strand
CCTGCCCACGCAGCAGGTCAGACATATTGTAATGCTCCATTGGTTGTTTGCTTTTCTTAGCAGCCATCGGCGTCCTCCTCCTTCACATAGTTAGACACATTTCATTATAGCACAAAGTAATTATAATTACAATGGTAATTGAAAAAATAATTATAATTACTTTCTTGTGTATATTTTGCTATCTTTCAAAGATATAAAAACGGCGGTTTTTCCCTTGGTTTCAGCAGACCGATAGGGAGAAAGCCGCTGTTTTTCAGCTTTTTTGTATATCTTTCATTGATACGACAGAGAGCCATACTCCGAGTATACTTATAATTAGAGATTTGAATCCGGCTCAAATCTAATAATCAAGTCCGATAGTGCTTAAGGACGGAAAGGAGAAATGATGACAACCAACGAACGGCGAAATTGGATTATAAATATCGAAAACACTGCTGCTGTAGTTGAATCCCAGCTTGGATGGGAAGTAGTCAAATCTGTCTTTGAACGCTACGGTGCAAAGAATATCTGTGATTTGAATCCGAAGGATCTACCTGAGATTTTCAGCGAACTGTACGCCATTGAATCAGATCTAAGATAGTCAATCTGTCCTGAGCAACGACGTTAAACTGCTCGTCACCAAAAACTGCATCGACTGATCACCGATGGCTCAACAGTGTTTGGTAATACAACTCAATAATAACAGCTGCCTATTGAGCGGGTAAGCTGCAGACCGAAGCGGAGAAATGCGTTTGGGCTGTGGTTTGGTTTTTGTACCCTTTTTTAGGCAGCAACATAATCATATCGACATGGAAGCTCATCCAGGTGCACAGGGATGGCTCGAGCTGCTATGTCGGTCAAAAGTGAATACTAACCAGTCTACGAGCATGACTGCCAACAACGAAACGAGATATTCCCGTTCCGTGGAGTCAGTCATGCCTTTTTGCGCTTGCAAACCTCCGGTTCGGGAACGAACAGGAGGAAAAAAATATGAAGCGCAAAAAATTGTATACCCATGCAGAAAACAAAGCCGATCAGCTCGTTAAAACCTCTTCGAATAAGAGAAACACATATGTTTACAGGTTTTATGGCGTAGAGACCGTAGGAAACAAAAGCCGTGAGTACATCGAAGAGGTAGAGCTTATCCCTGGCGAGGACGGCGTTACACCAGAAACCATCAAAGCTCTTTACGCTGCCGAGGATCACGAGGTCTACGAGAACCTCAAGACCCGCCGTCCTAAGCGCACTGCTGAAGAAAAACAGCATATTGCTGCTTGGAAGGAGGAATATATCCGAAAGTTCAAAGCGGAATATGGATACGAGCCGCATCCGCAGGATGTGAACGAAGCCGCAGATGAGAGATTTCCAAAGAACTGGTCTGCCTCGCTGGACGAGCTTCTTGAGGGAGATGGTGACAATGACGGCGCTGCAGGAGATAAGTCCTCCATCTTGGCAAAAGCCTGCCGCACATCCGATTCTGAGCCGGGCGCAGTCGAGATGATGGACGAGATCGCATCCGCTTGGCCGGAATCGTGGCTGGAAATTTACGAACGTGTTCTGAAAAACGGCGAAACTATCGTAAGTCTTGCCCGTGAGCGCGGCGTTACCGAAGGGGCGGTCAGGAAAACGCTGAACAAGATTCGCAAGCATCTCGCCGAGAATCCTGAACTTAGGAAGTTTATCAGATTTTTCGGCTGAGGGGGTACGGATTCCATACATTTCTTTTGACGGAAGACTCACAGGGTCACTATGCCCTGCGAGTCTTTTTTCGAGGAGGTAACACAATGTACGAAGTAAAAAGCAGGACAAGAAAGATCAATGGTGTGGATGTGGAGACCTGGGAGCGTGAAATCATTGACGCCAACCTCCTGTCTGTTGAAGTGGGCACAAATGGATATCAAGGCGGCGATACCGGTCATGGCTGCCGCACATATATTCGCATCAGCGATGAAGGCAGTACGGACATCAACGCAAGGGTTATTGAGAACCGCTATGGCGACACGACAGGTATAGAGATCACTCTCGGCGGAGATGCAGAACTTTCCACCATCATCGAAGCGTTCAAATTTATCACAAAGGTTTTAGAGGAAGGACAGGAGGCGGCACTATGAAGATATCCTACGGCAATTCCCGCTTTGAGACGAAGTGGAAAAACAGCGAAATCTCATGGGAAGATTTCAAAAGGCGGGTATCCTCTACCATTCGCACAACAGAGACCATAGAGGAATACCGCAGGATGACAAAGGCGCAGCAGTCAAACGTCAAGGACAAGGGCGGTTTTGTCGCGGGTCACTTAAAAGGCGGTAGGCGCAAGAAAAATACAGTCCTCTGTCGCTCCGCACTCGCTCTCGATATGGATTATGGCACACCGGATGTATGGGATGAGATCATTTCCAAGCAGCCCTATCGCTGCTGCGCCTACAGCACCCACAAGCATACATCGGAAAAACCGCGGCTTAGGATCGTTATTCCGCTCTCACGTGATGTAAGTGAAGCGGAATATCCGGCCGTGGCAAGGATGGCGGCAAAGGATATCGGAATCGATCTATTTGACGACTCAACCTACGAAGCACACAGGTTGATGTACTGGCCTTCCACTTCAATGAACGGAGAATTCTTCTATCGGGAAAAGGATGGCTGCGACCTTAACCCGGACGCACTGCTTTCCCGCTATGACGACTGGCAGGATGAATCGACCTGGCCTGTATCTTCAAGGCAGTCTGCCGTAGAACACCACGGAGAAAAAGAAATGGCCGATCCTCTTACAAAACCGGGAATTATCGGCACATTCTGCAGGACCTACAGCATGACAGACGCTATCGACACATTTTTGTCGGATATTTATGCTCCGTCCTCAATGGAAAACCGATACGACTATATCCCGGCGGACTCGGCGGCGGGAGTCGTAATCTATGGCGACCGTTTCGCATACAGCCATCACGCCACCGACCCCGTTTGCGGAAAACTCCTGAACGCATTTGACCTTGTTAGACTGCATAAATTCTCTGCTCTGGACGACAAGTTCCCGGAGGATACACCCATCACTAAGCTTCCATCCTATAAGGCAATGTCAGAAATGGCTTTGCAGGACGGGAATGTCAAGGCGCTTCTCGCAAAAGAGCGCATGGCGCAGGCGGCAGATGATTTTGCGGTCTCCTCCGACTGGCAGAAGAACCTCACCTATGACAAGTCGGGCAATCTGCAGAACACACTGCGAAATCTGACGCTTATCTTACAAAATGATAAAATGCTAAAGGCTATTGTGTTCAACCAACAGCTTGACGGCATGGAGATAAAAGGTACAGTGCCATGGAAGCATCCATCGAAATACTGGAGAGATGCGGATGATGCGCAGCTTGTCAGCTATATCGATACCCACTACGGCACATTCTCCCAGAGGAATTTCCAAATTGCCGTGACAAAAGTGGCTGATGACCGCTCATACCATCCAATCAGAGAATACCTCGATGAGCTTCCACCCTGGGATAGCATTCCGAGAGTGGATACGCTGCTGATAGATTATCTCGGCGCGGACGATAATGCCTATACCCGTGCGGTCACAAGGAAAACGCTGTGCGCCGCCGTCTGCCGTGTGCAGAAACCCGGATGCAAGTTCGACTCCATGCTGGTTTTAAATGGTCCCCAGGGCATAGGTAAAAGCACTCTCATCTCTCGGCTTGCCGGGGAATGGTTCTCTGACTCGTTGAGCTTGAACGACACCAAGGACAAGACCGCAGCGGAAAAGCTGCAGGGCTATTGGATTTTGGAGATCGGCGAGCTGGCGGGGCTTCGCAAAACCGAGGTGGAAACTCTGCGCTCATTCCTTTCCCGTCAGAACGATATTTATCGTGCCGCATTTGGCAAACGGGCGACTCCGCACCCCAGGCAATGTATCTTCTTTGGTACCACCAATGCCGAGTCCGGATATCTGCGTGACACCACAGGCAACCGCCGATTCTGGCCCGTGAAAACACCGGGCGGCGGTATAAAGCACTCCTGGGATCTGGATGAGTATGAGATCAATCAGATCTGGGCGGAAGTCCTCGAATATGTGAATGCCGGGGAGAAGCTTTACCTTGACGCCAATCTCGATGTCTACGCCAAGGAAGAACAGTGCGATGCAATGGAATCTGATGAACGCGAGGGTATCGTCAGAGACTATCTTGAGAAACTGTTACCGGAGAATTGGGCAGATATGACCTTGTATGAGCGCAGAAATTATTTAAACGGCGAGAGCGAGTTTGGTCGCAGCACGCATGAGGGCACGGTGCGCCGCAAGTATGTTTCCAACATGGAAATCTGGTGTGAATGCTTTGAAAAGGATCGTGCGAATCTTTCCATATCCGAAAGCAACAAAATCAAATCCATCCTCGTAAAGTTGGGCTGGATTCGCCAGGAGAAAAAGCTGCGTATCCCTCTCTATGGTCCGCAGTGGATCTATGTTCCGGGAGAGCGTTCCAGTAATTGAGCGCTGCGATCTCTGGAACGTTCCGGTTGCTTTTGTGTCCCACTGTTTTCAGTCCGGGAACATAAAAACCGAAACGGTCCATAACCACGGTAAATACAGTATAAATTAGTTTACGGTTCCACTGTTCCAATCATTTCTTATAAAGGGGAATATATAAAGATATAGCCATATATGCAGTGTATATATGCATTTATAAATATATAGAGATTTTTGGGACACCGGAACAATATTTGAACAAGGAGAAATACATGGATGAGAAGCTAATCGAGCGAAAGCTCACAAGACTGGCAAGGCAAAGCGGAGGCCTTGCCATAAAATTTACAAGTCCCTGCTTTGACGGCGTGCCGGACAGACTCCTGCTATTTCCTAACGGAAAATGTGCCTTCGTTGAATTAAAGGCGCCCGGAAGGAAACCGAGACCGCTGCAGATAAAAAGAATAAAACAAATAGAATCTCTGGGCTTTAAGGTGTTTATCATAGATTGCCCTGGGCAGATCGGAGGGATCATCGATGAGCTTATCAAAAGCTGATCTGCATGAGTATCAAAAATATTGTGTGGATTTTATCATAACGCATCCCGTTGCCGCGCTTTTCCTCGATCTCGGCTTAGGCAAGACCGTAACCACACTCACCGCTGTAAACGAACTGATGTATAACCGCTTTGAGATCTCGAAGGTACTCATCATAGCACCGCTGAGAGTTGCGCAGACCACTTGGAGCGATGAGATCCAAAAGTGGTCGCACCTTGAGAACCTGAGAGTTTCAAAAGTCCTTGGAACACCCTCTGAGCGTAATGCGGCGCTGGATGCCGATGCGGACATATACATAATCAATCGTGAAAATGTGGACTGGCTTGTATCAAACCACACTTTCGACTTTGACATGGTCGTGATAGACGAGCTGCCGTCCTTCAAGAACCATCAAAGCAAGAGGTTCAAGGCGCTGCGCAAGGTGCGTCCGGCGGTAAAACGCATTGTAGGTCTTACTGGCACACCCGCACCGAACGGGTTGATGGATCTGTGGGCTGAGATAAATATCCTCGATATGGGCGAGCGGCTCGGCAGGTTTATCACACGATACCGCGAAACATATTTCCTGCCGGACAAGCGGAACGGTATGGTCATATTCTCCTACAAGCCGCTGCCGAACGCGGAAAAATGTATATACGAGAAAATATCGGACATATGCATCTCAATGAAAGCGGCGGATCATCTCAATATGCCGAAGCGCATGGATAATGTGGTGACGGTGGAAATGAACGAAACGGAGCACAAGCTGTATGACAAGCTGTCGAAGGAGATGCTTCTCCCATTTGACGAGGGTGATATTGACGCGGTCAACGCCGCCTCTTTGTCGAACAAGCTCCTGCAGACGGCGAACGGCGCGGTGTATGACGAGAACGGCAATGTAAGATACATACACGACCGCAAGCTTGACGCTCTTGAGGATCTTATCGAAGCGGCAGTCGGAAAGCCGATATTGGTGTTCTACAATTTCAAGCATGATAAGGACAGGATTGCCGAGCGGTTTGAGGTGCGCGAGATAAAGACGGAGCGGGATATACACGACTGGAATAGCGGCAATATTCCCGTAGCATTGGCGCATCCCGCAAGCTGCGGTCACGGGCTAAACCTGCAGAGCGGCGGCAGCACCGTGGTGTGGTTTGGGCTTACGTGGAGCTTGGAGCTATATCAGCAGGCGAATGCGCGGCTGTACCGTCAGGGTCAAAAGGATACTGTGGTTATTCATCACCTAATCACCAAGGGTACTATTGACGAAAACGTCATGCATGCATTGAAACATAAGGACAAAGGGCAGTCTGCCCTTATCGAAGCAGTGAAAGCGAGGGTCAAAAATGTTCATAGTACGAGATGAGTCGGACTGCTGTGAAGCATTGGCAAACGCCATCATCCTTCAAGCGGTCAAGGATTACAGGAAGGCGTTAAAGCGTGATGACTGTGGGAGACAAAAGGAAATTGAGCGGTTCTTTCGCTCCGAGTGGTTCTCGGTGCTTACGAGGATAGATCCGGAAATGCTTATACGGAAATTGGAGGAGGAGGTATACACGAAATGACAGCTAAGGAATATTTAAATCAAATTAGAGCAAAGGATAATGAGATCAATCGTAAACATCAGAGACTTGAAGCTCTGAGAAATATTTCTTTTAATACATCTCCGCATTATGAAAGCGAGGCCGTGCAGAGGACCAGAGAAAAAAGTCCGCTTGAAAATATCATGGTTAAGATCGTTGACCTCGATAAAGAGATCGATTCCGATATTGATGCGCTTGTTGATTTAAAGGTGGAGGTGTGGGAGCAGCTTGATAAGATGAGCGATGAAATTCAAAAAAGAATTCTATGGCTTAGGTATGCGGAGTATAAAACATGGAGCAATATTGCCGCTGTGATCAATTTTACACCAAGGTATGTATATAAGCTGCATATTAAGGCGTTGGATGAGCTTGACGCGATATTAAAAAAATAGGACAGTATAGTTCATACAAGTTCATGCGAGTTCACTCTTGAACATTATGGACAGATGTGATATTATATAATCGAGAGAAAAATATACATAAGCTTTCATAGAAATATTCTGTGGGAGCTTTTGTTTTTGTAAGGAAAGAGAAATAATGCCGCATTGACCGAAAACATAGAATCAATATTTCTGAAAAAACCTCTTGAAATTTTAGCGCAATTATGCTAAAATAGACTTATCAAAGGCGAGGAGGGATTTCTATGAAGTTAATAAGACCCGTTTCTGATCTTAGAAATAATTTTGCGGATATATCAAAAACAGTGCATGAAACAAAACAACCAATATTCCTAACAAAGAACGGATTTGGAGATATGGTCGTTATGAGCATGGAATCATATGAGAACCTGCAGTTTGAAAGCGAAGTATATTTCAAACTCAGGGAGGCTGAGCAAGAAGCGCAGATGACGAATAAGCGTTTTTCATCAAAGGATGTTTTGAAAAGCCTGCGCGATGCGATAGAAACAAAATAAAAATGTATAAGTTAGAATACCAGCCTATCGCTCAGCAGGATATGGTGAACATCGTAACGTATATCAGCAAGGTTCTATGCAATCCGATAGCGGCGCAAAGGTTAGCAGATGCATTCATAGCAGAGGCGGAAAAGATCAGAAGTTTTCCATATTCCACACCGTCCTATCATCCGATACGACCGTTAAAGCATGAATACCGTAAACTGTTAGTTAAAAACTATATTATGTTTTATCGTGTTGATGAAAAAGCAAAGCTGATAACTGTAGCAAGAGTTGTTTATGCAAAGAGTGATTATGGCAAGAATTTAGAGTGACATATAAACAGGGCGTTCCGAGAGGAGCGTCCTTTTTGATTTGGAGGAATAGAAATGCCGTACAGACCGAGAACACCGTGCAGGCATCCGGGCTGTGGAAAGCTCGTGGAATACGGACAGAAATACTGCGCCGAACATAAGCGGCAGCATCCTGAGTACACACGTTCAGCAAGCAAGCGCGGTTACGACAGCCATTGGCAGAAGGCAAGCAAAGTATATCTAAGAGAGCATCCTCTGTGCGAGGAGTGTATGAGGAACGGGAAGTATGTTCAAGCCGAGGTGGTTGACCATGTGATCCCGCACAGAGGTGATCAAAAGCTATTTTGGGACAGCGGCAACTGGCAGAGCCTTTGCAAGAGATGCCACGATAAGAAAACAGGACGGTTTGACGGCAGACCGACATATAGGTATTAAACACACAGCGAATCGAACGAAATATCGACAGAAAAACGAACGATTTAATTGGCGCATAAACACAGAGCAGGGGCGGTCAAAATCTCTGTTCTTGGCCCTCACCGAGACCGCCGCCCCCTCACGCGTAAATTTTCGCAAAATAAAAAGAGGGGGTCTAAATTTCAAAGTAAGGATTGTCACAGGAAATCCCGTGCCAAGCGGTCTGCGGCAGGGTGTTCAAAACGTCACCGAGGTGAATGAAAATGACCGAAGCTGAGAAGATGCGTGTCAGAAAACTGAGGCTTGAAGGCGCGGGATATAAGCAGATCGCATCGGAACTTGAGTTGTCGATAAACACAGTTAAGTCATTTTGCCGCAGGTCGCTTTTATGCGGCATGGGTGAAACGGCGGCGCTCAACTATCTTGTATCGGTCGATGCCGGTCTGGTGTGCAAACGATGCGGAAAGCGGCTCAGGCATAAGCCGGGAAAACGGCATAAGGTCTTCTGCAGCGACACGTGCAGGAAGATGTACTGGAAGGAGAAACGAAAAGCCATGATAGAACATATTGAACCGAAAGCAATGGCGGATACCGTGGCGGTATACTGTGCGCATGACAGAATAGTCGATACGGATGAGCTTATCGGCAATCCGAGGAATCCGAACAAGCATCCGAAAGAGCAGATAGCGGCGCTTGCCAAGATAATAAAGCGTCAGGGATGGCGGCATCCGATAGTCGTATCGAACCGCTCCGGATTTGTGGTCAAGGGGCACGGACGGCTTATGGCGGCAAAGGAACTTGGCGTTTCGCAGGTCCCGGTCGATTATCAGGACTATGAGAGCGAGGCGTCCGAGTATGCCGATCTTATGGCGGACAACAAAATACAGGAATTTTCGGAGCTTGACGAAAAAATGTCGGCAGATATTTTGAAGGATATAAATGACAGCGGCGATATTGAGCTTGAAATGTCGGCGTTTACAGAAGAAGCCCTTGAGGAGCTTTTGGCAAAAACTCAGGATGGAGACGTTAAGGAAGATAATCCTGACCTAACGCCGCCTGAAACGCCTGTATCACATCAGGGCGATATATGGCTGCTCGGCAGGCATCGGCTCATCTGCGGAGACAGCACGAAAGCCGATACATACGAAAAACTGATGGACGGCAAGAAAGCAAACCTGGTCGTGACGGATCCGCCGTACAATGTTGCATACGAAGGCACTGCCGGAAGTATACAGAATGACAGCATGGAGGATAAAAAGTTTCATGCGTTTCTGTTTGATGCGTTCAAGGGAATGCATGATGTGTGTGCCGATGGCGCATCGATATATGTGTTCCACGCTGATAAGGAAACGGTGAATTTCAGAACGGCATTTACCGAAGCGGGTTTCTATTGCCATCAGACGTGTATCTGGGTGAAAGATGTGCCAGTGCTCGGAAGGTGCGATTACCAGTATGCGCATGAGCCTGTGCTTGTCGGCTGGAAACCGACTGCCGGGCACAAGTGGTATGCCGACCGCAAACAGCGGACGGTATGGAATTATAACCGGCCGAAGAAGTCGGAGCTGCATCCGACCATGAAACCACTCGACCTTATCGCATACCCTATCAAAAACTCAAGTACGGTGAATGCACTCGTGCTTGACCCGTTCGGTGGCAGTGGAAGTACGCTTATCGCTTGTGAGCAGATTGACCGGATATGCTATACAGCCGAGCTTGATGAAAAATTTGCAGATGTAATTGTAAAGCGTTATGTGGATTTCAAAGGAAATTCAGATGACGTTTTTTTATTGCGCGACGACGAGAAGATACCGTACAATGAGGTGGCAGCTACGCTTGCGGAACAATGATGACCTCAATCGGCTTGCCCAGTTTTTTAGCATAGTCGATAGTGTGTTTCGTCCCTCGTGATACACCGTCCCAGAATACGAGAGCCTTATCGCACAGCTCGACCATGCGGTCGTTGCGCTTAAGTGGCGCGCCGCGATGGTACAGCTTGTATTGCGGGCGCATGATGAGCTTTGATATTCTGTGTTTGTCGGCATATTTTTCGGCGAGCGTGTCAACACCGTTCGCGCCGCCGCTTATGATAAGCTCCGTTTCGGCGGGGATATGCGGCGATATGTCGTAGTCTGTGATGCTGCGTGAACCGACTATAAGCAGTTTCATGATATACACTCCTTTGCATTATCTAATGTATACATTATATAACTTAAAAGTCTACATGTCAAGATAAGTTATGTATTAAAATGATATAAATACATAAGGTATACGAGAGGTGTTATTCATGTTGAGACTAAGAGTTACTGAGCTGCTCAAGGAACGTGGATGGTCGAAATATTCGCTGTACAAGCAGCTGGGCATGAGCTATCAAAACTACAGCAATATGATAAATAACAAGACTTCATCCATACGTTATGAGAATATAGAAGCCATGTGCATATTTTTTGATGTTACACCCAACGAACTGTTTGAGTGGGACTTTGAAAAATAAGATAAAGCCGTCCTTTTTAGGGCGGTTTTGTTGTAGTTGAACAAATTCTGTTCCTAATTATTGTACACTGTACATACTTGATATAACGTGCAGGTTACGGTAATATGTCAGTAACTAAAATGAATAAAGCGGTGAAAGCAAATGAGATTTCCTAACAGAGCAACAGTTGATAAAATCCGAAAAACATACCCTGCCGGAACGAGGGTGGAGTTAGTCCGCATGGACGACAACCAAGCCCCGCCAATCGGCACACAGGGCACCGTGCTCGGCGTGGACGATACCGGGTCGCTTTTGATGCGATGGGACAACGGCTGCAGCTTGAACGTGGTATACGGAGCTGATGAGGTTAAAAAGATAGACAGCTAAATGCTGTAGCCGATGTGTACATATACACAATATGTCGTGTGTATCATTGTGTAGTAATCGTATTGATAAATCTTCTGTTTAGAGGTAATATGTGTACAACAAAAGGAAAACACCTAAACAAAACGGAGGATTAAAAAAAATGAACGAGAAAATCAGAGCACAGATTGAACGGGCAAAGACACAGACCATTGGGGTCGAGATTGAGATGAACAACATCACGAGAAACAAAGCGGCGAAGATTGCGGCGGAGTTTTTCGGAACAGGCAGATACGAAAATACAGCGGACAGAAACGGCTACTTCACATGGTCGGCATGGGACGGAGAGGGCAGAGAGTGGAAGTTTCAAAAGGACGTAAGCATCTCAGGACCTGATGTTAAGAAATGCGAATTGGTAACCCCGATACTTCACTACAGCGACATAGAAACCTTACAGGAGCTTATACGCAGACTCAGACACGCAGGGGCGGTCAGTAATGCACTGGTCGGAGCGGGAGTCCACATCCACATCGGAGCCAACGGTCACACACCGCAGACGCTCAGAAACCTCGCAAACATCATGGCAAGCCACGAGGAACTTATCAGCGAAGCCCTAAAGCTCGACAGAACGAGAATCAGCCGTTATTGCAGAACGGTAGACCCCAACTTCTTAGAGCAGCTCAACAAGAAGAAACCGACAACGATGTCAGCTTTAGCGGACGTTTGGTACAGGTCGCAGGGCGAGAATTACGGCAGAAACGCACATTACAACGGCAGCCGATACAGAATGCTTAACTACCATTCGGTTTTCACAAAGGGCACGATTGAATTCAGACTTTTCCAATTCGACAGCCCAACAGTAGAACGCAAAGGCGGACTTCACGCAGGTCAGCTTAAAAGCTACATACAGTTTTCACTCCTGCTCAGCCAAATGGCAAAGGAACTCAAAACGGCGAGTCCGAAACCGCAGCAGAAAGAAAACAAAAAGTACGCAATGCGGACTTGGCTTTTAAGGCTCGGATTCATTGGCGAGGAATTCGCAACGGCGAGAGACTTCCTCACAAGAAACCTTTCCGGCGACGCCGCATTCAGACACGGCAGAGCGTAAGGCGAGAGCCTTCTGCCCCACCGACCCGCTCACAAGGCGGGCTTTAGGCGGTAGAAAGATATTGCTTTCGGAAAGGAATGACTAAGAATGAAAAAGTATTATTTAGCTTACGGCAGCAACCTCAACATCGCGCAAATGCGACATCGCTGCCCTACGGCGAGGGTCGTGGGAACAGCGGAAATCGATGGCTACGAGCTGCTGTTCAAAGGCTCGGGTACAGGTGCCTACCTCACCATTGAAAAGGCAAAGGGGAAGTCGGTGCCTGTGGCAGTTTGGGAAGTCGGCAGGTATGATGAACTGGCGCTTGACCAATACGAGGGTTATCCGGACTTTTACTACAAAACGGATATAATGGTCGAATGTATCGAGATCGGGACGCATCGCAGACGAAAGGTCAATGCGTTCGTATACATCATGCATGAGGACAGGCGGATTGGCATACCGTCACGTTACTACGTTAAGACTTGCCTTGACGGGTACAGGACATTCGGATTTGATGAGAGTAAGATATACACGGCGATCTATGAAAGCAAGGTGAGAAGCGATGAAAACGGCAGAGTCTATTAAGACAAGGATATGCCCCAATTGCGGGGCAAGCTACACGGGAGTTTCGGCAACATCGAGGTATGCGGAATACGACTGCATTTGCCCAGACTGTGGTGTGAAGGAAGCGTTGGAGAGTATCGGTGTGCTGCAGGACGAACAGAAGAAAATAATAGAGACGATCCATGCATACATGGGTTGAAAAAATATACACAATACAGTGTATGTATGTTTGTACACTAATGGTATTGATAAATTCTCCGTTTAGAGGTAATATGTGTACAACAAAACGAAAACAAAACGGAGGATTTCTACCATGAAAAACATAAACGAATACACGGAGCGGGAAGTCAGAAACGCATACGAGGGAATAAAATTAGCATCGACAATCAATGCTTCACAGCCGATAACAATTGAATTCCTTCTCAAGAGCATGGAGGAAGTAAAGGCGAGAGCGGAGGAACTAAAAATAAGCCTTTAAAAAGAACAAAAAAGGGCAAAGCCCAAACAAATGAGTCAAGATAGAAAGAAGGTGATACCATTGGCACAGAGGGGCAGGAAGCCGAAACCAACGGCAATAAAAGAGCTTGAGGGCAACCCCGGCAAGCGGCAGTTAAACGAATATGAGCCGCGCCCCGCGGCAAAAGCGCCAACGTGTCCCAAATGGCTTGACGATGATGCAAAGAAGGAATGGCGCAGACTTGCGAAACAGATGGAGCATATAGGAATACTTACGGAGGTGGACATGGCCGCCTTTGCGGCATATTGTCAGGCGTATTCGCGGTGGAAGGCAGCCGAGGAGTTCATATCAAAACATGGTTCGATAGTCAAGACACCAAGCGGATATTGGCAGCAGGTACCGCAAGTGTCAATAGCTCAGCAGTACATGAAGCAAATGACAAAGCTGTGTGAGCAGTTCGGTCTGACGCCCGCGTCGAGGTCGCGGATAGTTGCGGATACGAAACGGAATGAGTATATCGATGAAATGGATGCTATCTTAGGAGGCAGCGTATGACGGAGACAAGACCTGCGGATTATCCGAGATTGGAGGAATACGCGCCTACGCGGTTCATGCTGCCGGTCTCGCATTATGATAAAGCGAAGGCTGACAGAGCGGTCGCATTTATTGAGAACCTGCGCCACACAAAAGGCAAATGGGCGGGAAAGCGGTTTTGGCTGCTGCCTTGGCAGGAACAGATAGTGCGTGATATTTTCGGCATAGTAAAAGAGGACGGAACACGCCAATTTCACACCGCATACGTTGAGATCGGCAAGAAGAACGGCAAGTCGGAGCTTGCGGCGGCGGTGGCGCTGTATCTGCTGTATGCGGACAACGAACCGTCAGCCGAGGTGTACGGCGCGGCGGCGGACAGGCAGCAGGCGAGCATCGTTTTTGATGTGGCGAACCAGATGGTGAAGATGTCCCCGGCGCTCATGAAACGCTCAAAGATAATGACAGCGACAAAGAGAATCGTCAATTACACCAACGCGGGGTTTTATCAGGTGCTGTCAGCCGAAGTCGGCACAAAGCATGGTCTTAACGTATCCGGACTCGTCTTTGACGAGCTTCACGCGCAGCCGAACAGAAAACTTTATGATGTTCTTACCAAAGGCTCCGGTGACGCGCGTGAGCAGCCGCTATTCTTTATCATAACGACAGCCGGAACGGATAAGAATTCTATCTGCTATGAGCTGCATACAAAGGCTAAGGATATTTTATCCGGAAGAAAGATCGATCACACGTTCTATCCTGTCGTGTACGGACTTGACATTGAGGACGACTGGCACAATGAACGAAACTGGTATAAGGCGAACCCGTCACTCGGACACACGATAAAGATAGAGCGGGTGCGGGAGGCATATAAAGAGGCGCTGCAAAATCCCGCCGGGGAGAATGTTTTTCGTCAGCTAAGACTGAATACATGGGTAAACAGCACAGTGTGTTGGATACCAGAGCATATCTACGATAAAGGCAGCGCGCCGTTCGATGCGCGGATGCTTGAGGGCAGAACCTGTTTCGGTGGACTTGATCTTTCATCGACATCGGACATAACGGCATTCGCGCTTGTGTTCCCTCCGCTCGGTGAAAACGATCCGTATTACGTTCTGCCGTACTTCTGGCTGCCGGAGGACACACTTGACTTGCGTGTGCGGCGCGACCATGTGCCGTATGATGTATGGCGAAAGCAGGGACACATAAACGTCACAGAGGGTAATGTTATACACTACGCGTTTATCGAAAAGCAAATCGTTGAACTCGGAAAGAGGTTTAACATAAAAGAGATCGGTGTGGACAGATGGAACGCAACGCAGATGATACAGAACCTTGAGGACGAAGGGTTTACGATGGTCCCGATAGGACAGGGCTACAAGGATATGTCACCGCCGACCAAGGAGCTTTACAAGCTGCTGCTTGAGGGCAGGTTCGCCCATGGCGGCAATTCGGTGCTGCGATGGATGGCGGGAAATGTCGTAGTCGAGACTGACGCGGCGGAGAACATCAAGCCTACAAAGGCGAAATCTACCGAAAAGATAGACGGCATTGTAGCGGCGATAATGGCGCTTGACAGGGCGATACGAAACAAAGACGAGGGCAGCGTTTACGATACGAGGGGGATAATATTTATATAGGGAGTGATGTTTATGGGCATATTCAGCGGCTTATTCCGGTCAAGGGACAAGCCTAAAAACGCGACAGCGGGGAGCGCGTATCGGTTTTATTTCGGCAGCAGCACGAGCGGCAAGCGTGTGAACGAGCGCGCGGCGATGCAGATGACGGCGGTGTACGCGTGTGTTAGGATATTATCCGAGGCGATAGCGGGACTGCCGCTGCACCTGTACCGATACACCGACAGCGGCGGCAAGGAAAAAGCGGCGGCTCATCCGCTGTATTTCCTGCTCCATGATGAGCCTAATCCAGAGATGAGCTCGTTCATATTCCGTGAAACGCTTATGACGCATCTTCTGCTCTGGGGCAACGCGTACGCGCAGATAATCCGCAGCGGCAAGGGCGAGGTCCTCGCACTGTATCCGCTCATGCCGGAAAGAATGACTGTGGACCGCGATGAGAGCGGACATATATTTTACAGATACATTGCGTCTCAAGATGAACATCCGTCAGCCGGTAAGGGTGAAGTTATACTAAGCTCAGCTGATGTGTTTCATATCCCAGGTCTAGGCTTTGACGGGCTTGTGGGATATTCGCCTATCGCAATGGCTAAGAACGCTATAGGCATGTCGATAGCCTGTGAGGAGTTCGGCGCGAGATTCTTTCAAAACGGCGCGACTCCCGGCGGCATAATAGAGCATCCGGGAAAGCTCACTGACCCGGCGGCTGTGCGCGATAGTTGGAACGAGAGCTTTGGCGGCAGCGTCAACTCCGGCAAGGTGGCAGTTCTAGAGGAAGGCATGAAGTACACGCCCATCTCCATAGCACCCAATGAGGCACAATTCCTCGAAACACGAAAATTTCAGATAGATGAGATAGCTCGAATCTTCAGAGTACCTCCGCATATGGTCGGCGATCTGGAGAAGTCGAGCTTTTCTAATATAGAACAGCAGTCATTGGAGTTTGTGAAATACACGCTTGCGCCATGGATAGCGAGGTGGGAGCAGTCGATAAGCAGATTGCTGCTAAGTCAAGACGAAAAACGAGTGTATTTTGCCAAGTTCAATGTTGACGGGCTGCTGCGCGGAGACTATCAAAGCCGCATGAACGGCTATGCCACAGCAAGGCAGAACGGATGGATGTCGGCAAACGATATACGCGAGCTTGAAAATCTCGACAGGATACCTGCCGAACAGGGCGGCGATCTGTATCTCATAAACGGAAACATGACAAAACTTGAGGACGCGGGCATTTTTGCCGCTGGAAAGGATGAAGGTGATGGATAAACGGTTTTGGAACTGGACGGAAAGCGCCGATGATGAATCTATGGAGAGAACACTCACCATAAACGGTACGATAGCCGAGGAGAGCTGGTTTGACGATGATGTGACACCGGAGCTGTTCAGAAACGAGCTTTGCGCGGGTGACGGCGATATAACAGTGTGGATAAATAGTCCCGGCGGAGACTGCATCGCGGCGGCGCGGATATATAACATGCTCACAGAGTACAGCGGCAGGGTAACTGTGAAGGTGGATGGGCTTGCGGCATCCGCGGCGTCCGTTATCGCTATGGCGGGAGATAAGGTTTTAGTGTCCCCGGTGTCTATGATAATGATACATAACCCGGCGACCATAGCCATGGGCGATCATACTGATATGCAAAAAGCTATCGATATGCTTAACGAGGTCAAGGAATCGATCATGAACGCATATGCCGCAAAGACGGGGCTGTCACGGGCAAAACTTTCACGGCTTATGGACGAGGAGACGTGGATGAATGCCAACAGAGCGGTTGAGCTTGGCTTTGCGGACGGCATAATTGAACGTGCGATACCGGAGTCTGTAACGGAAAACAAGGCGGTGCAGTTTTCAAGACACAGCGTGAATACAGCATTGATAAATAAACTGACCGCCAAATTTGGGGACGCCAAAACAGAGCTGCAAGAGCAAGGGACTCCGGCAAAGGATATTATCGGCAGATTAGACTTGATAAAGAAATATATATGAGGAGGAATACCATGACTGTAACAGAACTTATGGAAAAGCGCAGAAAGGTGTGGGAGACCGCAAAAAGCTTTGTGGACACACATCAGAACGAGAACGGCGTGCTCAGCGCGGAGGACACCGAAACCTATGGTCGCATGGAAACGGAGATACAGGAGCTTACCGATGCGATAAACAGACAATCGAAGATGGAGTGCCTTGATAAAGAGCTTTCAAAGCCCGTAAACGAGCCGATACGCGAACAGCCCGGCTCAGGCACAGCGGAGAAAAAGACGGGCCGGGCGTCCGCCGAGTACAAAGACGCAATGCTTACGGCGTTCAGAACGAATTTCAGACAGATAAGCAATGTGCTGCAGGAGGGCATCGACTCCAACGGCGGATACCTCGTTCCCGATGAGTACGACAGCAGACTCATCGATGCGTTAAATGAGGAAAATATCATGCGCCGTCTGGGCACTATAATAAAGACGAGCGGAGAGCACAAGATAAACATAGCCGGGACAAAGCCCGCCGCGGCATGGATCGATGAAGGCGAGGCGCTCACGTTCTCCGATGCGACATTCAGTCAGCTTTCGCTTGACGCGCACAAGCTGCACGTAGCGGTAAAGGTCACCGAGGAGCTGCTCTACGACAGCGCGTTTGATCTTGAAAGCTACATCCTTACGCAGTTCGGACGTGCTCTTGCCAACGCCGAAGAGGATGCGTTCCTAAACGGTGACGGCACGAACAAGCCGCTCGGTCTATTTGCCGAAACCGGCGGTGGCGCGGTGTCGAAGACAGTAGCGGCAGTCGGCGCGGATGATGTTATCGACCTTATATACTCGCTCGGCAGACCGTACAGAAAGAGCGCATCGTTTATTATGAACGATAAGACCATAGCAGGTCTCAGACTGCTCAAGGACAACAACGGTCAGTACCTGTGGCAGCCTTCGTATCAGGCGGGCGAACCGGACAGACTGCTGGGCTACAATATACACACCTCGGCATACGCGCCGACTGATAAAATAGCATTCGGCGATTACAGCTATTACAATATCGGCGACAGAGGAACACGCTCGTTTGCGGAGTTGAGAGAGCTTTTTGCAGGAAACGGCATGGTCGGATTCGTGGCAAAGGAGCGAGTGGACGGAAAGCTGCTCTTGCCCGAGGCGGTGCGGATACTCAAGATAGGCGAATGATGAAACGGAGGTAAACAATGAGGGTAAAGATAACGACTTCATGCTTTGGCAAAGGCTTTAACTATTCCGCCGGAGATGTAAAGGATGTCACGGAAAAGCTCGGAAAGGATCTTATAAGCGCGGGATTCGCGTCAGAAATAAAGTCCGCAAAGCCGAAAAAGGAGACTAAACCTGCGGGTGGCGCAGATGCTGACGCTTGAGGAGACAAAGCAGTACCTGCGGCTCGATACGGATGCGGAGGATGATTATCTTAGGATACTTATCCTCCTGTCTTCAGAGATGTGCGAAAACTATACGAGAAAGCCTATACCGGAGGAGCTGCCTGAAAGCTACAAACAGGCAATGCTCATCTGTATAGGCTATTTCTTTGAGAACCGTGACGGCGGTAAAGAGGGTGTGCCTGAGGTGTTTTACGCTCTGCTCCTGCCATACAGAAAGGCGGCGTTCTGATGGATTTTTCTAAGATGCGGCACAGGATAACGTTTCTAAGGCCGACAGGGGTTAAGCTGAACTCTATGGGCGAGAATGTGCCGGAGTACACAGAGTATATGACAGTGTGGGCGCATGTCGCACCAAAGACGGGACGAGAGTATGACGAGGCGCAGAAGCTGCGCGCCGAGACCACATATAATGTGCTGACACGGTATTTTCCCAATATAACGACCGATATACGTATATTGTTCCGTGGACGGTTCTTATCAATCGAATCGGTGCTGAATGTGGGTGAAAGGAATGAGCAGCTGCAAATAGTGGCGGTCGAAAAGGATAGGAACGGAGTTGATGTGTGATGGCGAGGAGAAATGTTGATGTGTTCGGCTTTGACGAGTTGGAGAAGGCGTTCAAGCGGTGCGAGAAGAAATATCCCGACTCTGCCGATGCGTTCCTTATGGCGGCAGGTCGGCAGATGAATAAGCGGACAAAGCAGCTGACACCGGTTAAGACGAAAAGACTCCGAAACTCATGGCTGCTAAAGAAAGTCAAGCTGTACAAGAGCGGCACGGTACGAGTCGTAAGAGTTCAGTCAGCTGCACCGCACGCCCATCTTGTGGAGTATGGTCATGAGATAGTGCGCGGAGGAAAAACACGGGAGAGCGGTAGGAAGCTCAACCGTGTGCAGAGAGCCGCACGAGGGATAAAGAGCGGAGGATACGTTAAGGGCAAAGCGATGCTTGAAACGGCAATGAATGAGAGCAGAACAAGGTTCGGATGTGACGCGCAGGCGCTCATTGATAAGCTGACAAAGGATCTGAAGATATGATAAACGAAAAAGAAATACAGACACGTGTAGCAGAGCTGCTCACGGAGAACGGCTTTAACGTGGTCGCGTCTGAGACAGAGGAAGGCTTTAAGAAACCCGCAGTGTTCGTGAATGTATATCCCGCGACTGTGACGCTTGAAGGTACCGCTATGGAGCACGTGACGGATACAGTGGAGATAAAATACATCCCGGCTATTGAGACGGTCGAGGAATGTGCCGAAACAGCACAGAAAATGCGAAATATTTTCATGTACAAGCCGTTTGATATAAAGGAACGGCATCTTACGATACAGTCAATTGAATTTGATATAGAAAAGTACATTTTATATACCATGTTCGACCTTGACTACTATCAAGAGACACCGAGCGTATATGAGGAGTATGACGAAATGAACGAATTGGTTTTAGGAGGCGATATATAAATGGGACTTCCGGAAATACTTATTGAATTTAAACAAAGAGCGGAAACGGCGGTAAGACGATCAGAGAACGGTATCGTGGCGGTGATACTTGCGGACGATACCAAGACCGGCGCGGGCTATGAAAGCTATGTCTACACATCCGCCGCAGACGTGGACACAAGCCAGTGGTCAACGGTGAGCAGACGATATTTTAATATGCTGTTCCAAGGCGCGCCGAATAAGGTGCTCGTTGAGCGCATAGCGCCGGATGAGGGCTACGATAACGCGCTTATGCGGCTAAAGAACAAGTCATGGAACTGGCTTGCCATACCGGGTCTGGCAAATGACGACGTCGAGACCATCGGCAGTTGGATAATCGCACAGAGATCGGCGAAAAAGACGTTCAAGGCAGTGCTCCCGTGTACTGCGGCAGGATATAACCCGAATGATGAAGGCATAGTCGATTTTGCGACAGAGGGCATAAAGGTCGGCGCATACAGTTTTACAAGCAATGAATATTGTCTTAGGATAGCGGGACTTTTGGCAAGTCTGCCTATGACCGAGAGCGCAACTTATCAGGTGCTGGCTGAGGTGGAAGGCATCACCGAGAGCACGAAACCGGATGAGGACATAGACGGCGGCAAGCTGATACTCATAAACGATGGTGAGAAGATAAAGGTCGCGCGCGGTGTGAACTCGCTCCATATCCTTTCCGGCGACAAGACCGAGGACATGAAGAAGATAAAGATAATTGACGGCATGGATCTTATCCGCGATGATATTCGCACCACATTCGAGGAGAACTATGTCGGGATCAACAACAGCTATCAGAACAAGCTTGTGTTCATAACGGCGGTAAATCAGTATTTCGATCAGCTGGTGCGGCAGGGCGTGCTCTATGATGAGTATGACAATCTCGCCGAGATAGACGCAGATGCACAGCGCGCATGGCTTGCGGAGCGTTACGATGTTTCCGGATATTCGGATGATGAGATATTAAAGGCGAGGACAGGCAGCTATGTGTTCGCGAAAGCAAGCATACAGTTCAATGACGCTATCGAGGATCTGCGGTTTTCGATAAGCATGGAGTGAGGAGGGACAGATAAATGGCAGACAGGATAAAGCCTGCACCGGGCAAAGTCATAAGCGGAACGCACGGGTATTTCTGGTGGAACGGCGATATTTGCTACGAGGTCACGTCATTTGAAGCATCCGTATCCGTAAACGGTGAGACGATAACGTTTGCGGGCGATATGTGGGAGGACAGAAAAATCATGGGGCTTTCCGGTACGTTCACGGTGACGCTAAAGAAGGTGTACTCAAGAGCAAAGGAATACGCAGATCAGCTCAATGCGGGACTTGACCCGAGGCTTACACTCATCGGTCAGCTTGCCGACCCGGACAACGGCGGCACGGAAACAGTCTCGCTCATGAACTGCTGGCTCGATGAGGTGCCGCTGATGAACTTTGAGAATGGCAGCATAGTTGAAGAGGAGTATTCGGGCGGATTTACAGGCTACCAATATTCAAGCACAATTACAGATCCATGTAGATGATTTGGAGGATAATGAAACATGAATAAAACAACTAAATTGACGCTTGCGGAGCTTATAAGACGCAAGGAGCAGGTACTGGACGAAAAGAGACGAAACGCTATAAAGGAATTGTATATTCCCTCACTTGACGCATCAATTGTCATAAGTGCGCCGTCGGGCAGTATGGCACGCGACGCTCTCTCGATGCCTGCCGGAGAGGGCGATATATACTTATGCTATCAGTGCATCAAGGAGCCTAACGTAAAGGCGCCGGAGCTGGCGGAGGAGTTCGGCTGCGCCCAGCCTATGGATGTGATCGAGAAGATATTCCTTCCCGGCGAGATACCGCAGATCTCGACCGAATGCATACAGCTTGCCGGATATAACAACGGGGTAAAAGAGATAAAAAACTGATAAATACGGACGCGGATATGCAGCTCGTGCATTATTACCTGCAGAGGGGCTTTGATCCTGACAGGATAGCCGGACTGTCCGCATCCGAAAAAGCGTTCTTTAGAGCAAGTATGGAGCTTGCGATAGAGGATGAGGTCAAGAAATATAAGGCCTTGTTTGGCAAGAAACGCTGACATTTCAAAAATGGCGGAGAGGAGGAAAGATAAGTGGCACAGAATATCGGAGCAACGCTGAGTCTTAAAGCAGGAAATTTCTTTACAAACATGAAGGCTGCTGTGTCGGCGGCGAACGATCTGAACGGTGCGCTGAACAACTCCTCAAAGGGCGTCTCCTCGTTCTCCTCCAAGCTCAGCGGCGTATCTGCGGCGGCGGGCAAGATGGCTAAAGGCGTTGTTGCCGCTATGGGCGCCGCGGCTACTGCCGTTACCGCGCTTGTCGGCGGTTCGGTCAATGCGTTTGCCGATTATGAGCAGCTTGTCGGCGGCGTTGATACGCTGTTCAAGGAATCATCGGCAAAGCTGCAGGGCTATGCAGCCGAGGCGTACAGGACGGCGGGCATGTCGGCAAACAAGTACATGGAGACCGTTACAGGCTTTTCCGCAAGCCTTATCTCGTCTCTTGGCGGCGATACCGAAAAGGCTGCCGATTACGCTAATACGGCAATGACCGATATATCGGATAACGCCAATAAGATGGGCAGCGACCTTAATTTACTGAGCGATACATATAAGAGCCTTGCGAGGGGCAACTTCGGTATGCTTGATAATTTAAAACTCGGCTACGGCGGCACTAAGGCAGAGATGGAAAGATTGCTCTCCGATGCCGAAAAGCTCCGTGCCGAGACGGGTAAGCCAGTTGATTATGATATATCGAGTTTTTCGGATATAATATCAGCCATACACGATATACAGACCGAGATGGACATCACGGGCACGACAGCCAAAGAGGCGGCAACGACCATATCCGGTTCTTTTAACGCTATGAAATCGGCATGGGAGAACACTGTAACTGCGCTTGCTATAGGCGGCGAACCATTGAATAAATCCATTGATGAGCTTGTGGCGTCCGCAAAGACGTATGTCGGAAATATCATCCCTGCGGTAAGCAAGGCGCTCGGCGGAGTCGGGCAGCTTGTGTCAGGGCTTGCACCTGTGCTGACAGCGGAGCTGCCGGGGCTTGTCAGCGCGGTGCTGCCGCCGCTCGTTTCAACTGCGGGCACGTTTGTAACGGGCATTGTGTCTCAGATACCGACCATCGTTTCCGCTGTCATAGACGCCGTTCCGACACTTATACAGAGCACGATCGGAGCGATAGACCCATCTGCGGCGGAAAGTCTGATAACGGCGTTCAATAACGTAAAAACAGCGATCATCGATGCGTTTTCCGGGAATGGTCCCGCTCTTATACAGACGCTTACAAGCACTATAATACCAGGTCTGTGCGGTGCGCTGTCAACGGCAATGAACATCTTTGCGGGACTGATTCGTGTAGCAGATACGCTGTCTCCGGTGCTGTTAGGCATCGCTGGAGCGGTGACGGCATACAAGGTATCTGTTGCGGCTGCGAATGCCGTGGAGCAGATACGAAACGGGCTTATTGCGTTTTCGGCAGTCATGACAGGCACTCAAGCCGCATCTTTCAGTGCATTGACTACCGCAACTATAGCGCAGATAGCTGCCACACAGGCTCTAAACGTTGTAACTAAAGCGTTCGGCGCGGCAATGACGTTTGTCACCTCGCCCATTGGTATCGTGGTGCTTGCCATAGGCGCGGCTATCGCTGTCGGCGTGGCACTCTATAAGAACTGGGACAAGATAAAGGAATGGGCGTCAAAGCTGTGGGACGGCATAAAAAATGCGTTTACAGGCATAAAGAACACCGTTGCTGAGAAATTCGGCGCAGTCAAGGAAACTATCGGGAATGTAATGGAGACAGCAAAGGATGTTGTAAAGGATAAGCTCAACAACATAAAAACCGCATATGAGGAAAACGGCGGCGGGCTGAAAGGTGCTGCGGCGGCTGTGATGGAGGGTGTAAAAGGCTACTATACCGCAGGATATGATTTCATAAACAGGATCACGGGCGGCAAGCTCGGACAGGTGGTCGATACGGTCAAGGGCAAGCTCTCGCCGATGGTTGACGCTGTTAAGGGCAAGCTGACAGGTATCAAGGACGCTTTCGGCTCGGCGTTCGGCACTGCGATAGATTTTGTGAAGAAGTCATATAACGAGGGTGCGCTAAAGCCGATCGTTGACAAGATAGTTAATGTGTTCGGCACTGCGAAGGATTCTATAGCTGAAAAGTGTAACGGCATCAAGGAAGCCGTCGGAGAAAAGTTCCGGGCAGTCGGAGATGCGGCAATCGGTGTTAAGGACGCCATAGCCGATAAGTTTACAGCCGTAAAGGATGCTGTTGTGCAGAAGTTTAACGACATAAAGAGCGGTGTTCAGACTGCGCTTGCGCCGATCGTCACTATAGCGTCAACGATAGCAAACGGCATAAAGGATACGTTTATGGCTGTCGTAAACGGCATCAAAACGCATTTTGTAAATACCTTCAACATTATCAAAACAACAGTGTTAAATATCGTGGAAGGCATCAAAACCAATTTTCAGGCCTTCTTCACGAGTGTAAAGGCGGTATTTGAAAACATAAAGAACGCTGTCGTGGGGATATTTGAAAGCGTAAAGACCATCGTTTCCGGTGTGTTTCAGACCATAGTCGGCGTCTTCACTCTGAACTTCGACACGATAAAGAGCGGAGCGCAGACGGTCATGTCCGGTATTACTGGGTACTTTGAAAATGCCAAGGCGATAATCATAAACATCTGGGACGCAATAAAGTCTGCGGCGTCGCTTGCGTTTAATAACGTGAGAACAGTCGTTACCGGGGTCATAAATGGGATAAAGACGAGTGTCCAGAGTGTAAAGACCACGTTTTCGACAGTGTTCAATACGATAAAGTCAACGGTGTCAAGAGTGTTCAATTCCATAAAGACCACGATAAGCAATGTTTGGAACAGCATAAAGAGCATTATCAAAACGCCGCACATCGTTCAGAAAGGCACGATAAGCATTGCTGGCATAGACACGCCGATACCGAAGCTCGGTATAGAATGGTACGCCCAGGGCGGTATCATGACGGAGCCGACTGTGTTTGGTACGAATGGGTCAAATGCCATGGTCGGCGGCGAAGCGGGCGCGGAGGCGGTACTTCCGCTCGATGTACTCTGGCGGCAGCTGGCGAGGTTTGCCGACAGGATAACATCGGAAAGATTGTCACCCGTTCCGGTAACGAACAATGTATATGTGACGGTCAACTCGAACGGTGAGGGCGGCACGGAGCTTGCGAACACCATAGCCCACAGGATAGTTGAGGTCATGGATAATATGTGAGGTGGATATGGAC
This sequence comes from uncultured Clostridia bacterium, assembly GCA_904395315.1. GTDB lineage: Bacteria > Bacillota > Clostridia > UBA1381 > UBA1381 > Ornithomonoglobus. The sequence continues at coordinate 4,407 of CAJFNT010000143.1, read as the reverse complement.
GTATTCTTGAGCGTAAACAACCGCGAGGAGGTGCTGCAGCTGCCCGTGGTGCCGTCCTCGTTTACAATATCAAAACCGCAGACAACGGAGAAATTCGAGACAGTGAGCGGTGAGGAGATACTGCTTATAGGCAAGCCGAAGCTGAAAAGCATCAGCATCGAGAGCTTTTTCCCTGTCCGCGAATATCCGTATCTTCACCGCGCCTACAACTCAAATATGTGGGGCTGGGACTACGTTTATATGATTGATAAATGGATAGAGCAAAAACTGCCTATTCGTCTTATCATCACATATGAAAGCTCGGACACACCGATAAATATGGCGGTCGCGATCACGAATTTTGAGTATACGCTGAAATCTGACGGCGATCTGTGGTACAAGATAGACTTTGAGCAGATGAACCTGCTCGGATATGATAACCCGATACCGTGGTATGGAGAGAACAAGGAGGAGATAGACATGAAGGATCTTGAAAAGTTAAGAACAACAGTTGAACAGCTGACCGCATTAGTGAACGAGTTGGCGAACCCGTTCATATACAACTACATCGATGAAAATATGCCGTCTTGGGCGCATGAGGCGGTGCAGGCGGCGGTTGATAAGGGAGCGCTTCAAGGAGACGGCGGCGGTCTGGGGCTTAAATATGATGACTTAAGACATATCACCATACTTTACAGACTGGGGCTGTTTGACTGATGGGCGTTATAGACACAGCCGTAAGCTGGGCGGTCGCAATAGCCAATGACGACAGCTATAAGTATGTGTGGGGTGGCTGGGGCGCGAGTGACGGCGGCTATGATTGCGGTCACTTCGTCATAACCGCATATAGACAGGCGGGCATCGATACCGGCGCGACTTACACCGGAGATATGTACAGCCGCTTTACAGCAAAAGGCTTTCAGGACGTCACATCATCCTGCAATCTGTCAACGGGTGCGGGTATGAAAAAGGGCGATGTGCTCCTAAACACCGGAAAACATGCCGCCATGGTGCAGATTAATGGCGGGACTACCGTAGAGGCGCGCGGCAGGAGCTATGGCATAGTCGCGAATGTGGCATACCGTAATTATCCGTGGGATTTTGTTCTGCGGTATCCGGAAAGCAGTTCGGAGAGTACAGGAATATCAATGTCACCGAAGGCAACAATAACCGTGCCGGAAGGACTCGGCAAGTATTATACATATATGCGGTGGGACGCCATTACCAATATGGACACCGAGCAGGGACGGCTCATAAAGACTGCCGGGAAGAACTACGACAGCGAAGGCTACGGCAGAGTCGGAGACCGGTATGCGTTGGCTATGACCTCTACCTTCGGCAAAATCGGTGATTACGTTGACGTATATATGTCAAACGGCAGGGTTATCCACGGCATAATCGCAGATGAGAAGTCACAGGAGTACACTGCGTGGGATCACAATCCGGCTAATAAGTGGGGGCATAACGATGGGCAGTGCATTGTCGAGTGGGTCACGAATTGGCGCAACCATGACAATCCTCCGAGTGACGGCACGGTGCTTAAAGTCGTAAACTACGGCAGTTATTTTGATTATCCCGCATATGCGAGCGGCGGCACAGAAGAGTATATGTACTCCGAGAACTCATACAGTGAGGAGAATAAGGAGCCGGTGGTCGTTTGGAACAACAGGACTGCCGAAACCATTCACAGCAGACTTGCCAATACAGACACGATCGAGCCGACCGGAGATCTGGAGTTATATGCTAATGGGAACAGGATAACAAATATCATCGGCAGTCTCACATGGCGCAACAGTTTGTACGAGCTATCGACCGTCATGTCATTTGAAACGCCAAAAAGCGATGCGGCGTATCTTAAAGACCTCATATACGTTCCACGAGTCGGAGATATCGTTCAGCAGGTGACGAACGGCGAGATTTTTCGAGGGGTTATAAAGGATGTGGACGATGGCGATATGAACGTCAACAAATACACCGCCGTTGACCTCGGTTGGTATCTGAACAAGACAAAGCAGACGTATCAGTTTAAAAACATATCGGCAGCGGATGCCATAAAGGAACTGTGCGCCGACCTTTCAATACCGATCTCAACTTTGCCGGAACTCAATGCGACCATCGATGATATATGTTTCGATAAAACTGTATCGGACATTTTAACGGACATACTCGGCAAATGCCCGGGTGACTACAACTTTGACTTCGTGCCGAACGGCTTGCGGATATATGCCATCGGTGATTTGGTCGCCTATCCCGAGTTTCGGATTGCTGACAATATTCCGCAGATGTATTCGGTGGCTTTCAGAGGTGAAGTCAGTCATACGCAGTCGATAGAGGATATGCGAAACTCGATAAAGATCACGTCCGAGCAGGATAATGTGTATTCGGAGTTAAAGGTGCTGCAGGATCGCGAGTCAATAAGCAAATATGGCTTCTTGCAGGAGGTCGTAAAGATAGATCCGGAGAAAGAGAACGCCGACACGGTTGCGGCTGAAAAATTATCGGAATTAAACCACATTGGTGAAACGTATTCATTTACGATAATTGAGAAATACGACAGCTACACCAGAGCCGGGGAGGTCATATCGGTTGACGGCGTTCCGTATGTGATAGAGAACACAGACCACAGTTTTAAAGTCGGTCAGCATTACAACAAACTGACGATCAGGAGGATATAGCATGGACGGAGTAACGGAACTTGCGGCGAGGATAAAGGGCATGGAAACGAGCCAATACTCGCCCATGATAGGCACGATAACATCACTGCCGGAGCTGAAAATACAGCTTGGTGACAGGGTTCAAATCGGCGCCGATAAGGTGATAGCGGTGTTTGATATTTTCAAAACGGTGCGGCATGACACGTATACGGAGTATGTGAATTTAAACAAGCAGGTCGTTCTCCTGCCGTGTATATCGGAAAGCGGCAGTACAGTGAGATTTATTGCGATTGGGGTGGTGCTATGAAGGACACTTTTTTATACGATTTCAAAGCCTGTGATTTTGTCATGGAGGACGGCGATCCCGTGACGGCGTCAGGCGTTGACGCGCTCAAGGTGTGGATCGAAAAGATACTACGAACACAGCTGAACAGGTATGAGATATATACCGACACGGGCTACGGTGCCAACATAGAGGATCTTGTTATCGGAAAAGACTACAGCACCGCGTTTGTGCAGTCGGAGCTTAAACGCGAGATTGAGACGGCGCTCTTGCGGAATGAGGATATAACTGAGGTCAAATCTATATCTCTTAGCAGAGTGAAAGACTTGCTTACAGTCGAGATCGCACTTGAGACTGTATACGGAGAGGAGACATATATTTATGACGGTCAATGAAATACATGAGAGCCTGTTTGCGTATGTGCCGGACGATTATGATAAATCTGTCGGTTCGTTCTTTTATGACTTGCTGCGGCCTGTGGCGGTGCGGCTTTATGCGCTGGCAAGCGATATGGAAACTCTGCCGGACGCGGCGTTTGCCCTCACGGCAACGGGAGAATATCTTGACAGGAAAGCTGCCGAACAGGGCTTGGAGCGCAGAGCGGCGGAGTACGCCAAGGGCACAGTGACCATAACAGGCAGAGCCGGGGAAGTCATAAGAGCCGGAGCAAAGATGGCGGCTGATAATATATTATTCGCTGTTGATGAGACGGTATCTATTCCCGAAAGCGGCACTATCAATGCCGGTGCGACCTGCATAACGGGCGGTGCGGCAGGAAATGTTGATGCCGGAGAGATAAGCAGGTTTCCCGTCACACTGCCGGGTGTGTATACGGTGACGAATACCGAGCCGTTCGAGGGCGGCTATGACGCTGAGACGGATAAGGAACTGCGGGAGCGGTACTTTGAAAAGGTATCGCGTCCGAACGCAAGCGGCAATGTGAACGACTATATCGCATGGGCAAAAGAGGTGGCGGGAGTCGGTGATGTGCAGGTGCTGCCGCTCTGGAACGGTCCCGGCACAGTAAAGGTCGTTATCACAGACTCCAACACACAACCTGCCGATGAAGAATTGATAGCTGAAGTTGCGGCGCATATTGAGAAAAACAGACCAATCGGCGCAAACGTGACTATCGTAAGTGCGGCACAGCTTACGGTAAACATATCAGCAACGCTTACAACGACAAGAGGTGCGGATGTGCAGGATGATGTGGAAACAGAAATAAAGGATTATCTTGCCGAGTACGCACTTGAGAAAGAATACGTGTCGTATGCAAGGATAGGCAGTCTGATATTGTCGGTCGATGGCGTTGAGGACTATTCGCAGCTCAGGGTCAATAACGGTACGGCGAATATATTGATACCGGACGGCTCGGTGCCCGTATTGGGGAGTGTGGTTCTGGCATGATAAATAATGAGGTGTGATAGCGATAGCGGCAAAAAGCTAATAAAATCAATGGTTTTGCGGACAGCGGATAGACAGGGAATGTGT
>CAJFNT010000142.1 GCA_904395315.1 uncultured Clostridia bacterium | reverse complement strand
TGTAGCTGGGGCAGGACGAATGCCCTGCCCTGAAAAAATATAATTTTACCACAGGAGCTTAATTTACAGAAAAAATTTCGCACGCCCTACGGGCGCGGTATTCAAATCCCGAACGCCGCGCCCCGATCATTTATTTCTTATGTTTATCTCTTAAAGGAAATTATCAAATGTATTTACGATCCATTAGCAGCATACGTTATTTCCGCAGCAGCCTTCACCGCAGCCATTGTTGCCCGATACGCCATTATTTCCGCAGCAGCAGCAAATAAGAACGATTATAATGAGTATCCATATCCACTCTGAGCAGTTGTTGTTATTTCCAAACAAACACATGGTTCATAACCTCCTTCTTTCCGAATTGTAATATATACTATTCAGAAAGATCGTCATGTGTTACATATCCGCTTTTGATCGCGTAAACACGTACGTGCCGTCCGGGCTTTTGGAAAAATATATCACTGCCACTGTTCTCCCACGTTTCCTGACAGATGACATCCATCCATGGCCGTGAGCTGATATAGATGTATATGAGCATTCCGGATAATTATTATCAACATATTTCGATAACGCCTCATGCTGCTCTCGAAATCTTGTTTTATTAAACGGTCCTTTTCCCGCAGCCAATCCATAAAGTCCAGCCGCTGCCGCAGCAGAAATCATAATGTATCTTTTTACTCTTTTATGATCCATGATCAGCTTCTCCTTTCCAGCCTCATCAATCCCGTTTATTCTTATGATACTCATTATATATTTCCCGTTTCGGAACGCCTCTGTCATCAGCAGCAGTCTTTATAGCAGCTTTACTGTCCATACCGTCTGCTATATATTTGTCAACATGTTCTGTCACGCTTAGATCCTTCCAAAAACATTCCTCATCTGACACTTCAGCACTCGGTGAAGCGCCTTCTATCACAAGCACATACTCGCCTCTTGGCGCCGTTTCATTATAATAATCAACCGCGCCGTCCAGTGTCGTTCTTATGATCTCCTCATGAACTTTTGTAAGTTCTCTGGCGAGCGCGATCCGCCGCTCTCCTCCAAAAGCTTGGCGCATATCCGCCAATGTCGTTTTTAATTTATGCGGAGCCTCATAGAATATCAAAGTCCTCTGATCATTTTTAACACTGTTCAAATGTTCTCGGCGATGACGCTTATTTACCGAAAGGAATCCCTCAAAGGCATATCTGCCGGTAGGAAGTCCGGAAAGGATAAGCGCCGTTATCCCCGCGACCGGTCCCGGCACAGATGTGACAGTTATATCGTTTTCTATGCACAATCTCACAAGATCCTCACCCGGATCGGATATCGCCGGTGTACCCGCATCTGAGACCTGAGCAACATTTTTTCCTTCTTTCAAAAGCTTGATGATATATTCACCTTTAGCTTTTTTATTATGTTCATGATAACTTGTCAATGCTTTTGTTATGCCAAAATGATTTAAAAGCTGCAGCGTCCGGCGTGTATCTTCGGCGGCTATGAGATCAACACTGTTCAAGACCTCCAAACAACGTTTTGAAACATCTCCGAGATTTCCTATCGGAGTAGCACATAAATACAATGTTCCGTTTTTATCTGCCATATATATCATCGATCTCCTTCGTGTAGCTCCCATCCTCATTATAAACATAAAGAGGCGGAAGCATCTTGAGTTCCGGCCGAGCGTTTTTGATCCCGCATACGAGGACCAGATTCATCTCTTTGCCGACGCATGGATGGACCGGCCGCATAAGCTTAGGCTCAACCGACGCCTTGCGCATTTCAAAAAACAGATCCGTCAGCCGTGACGGTCTATGAACAACAAACAGCTTCCCATGCGGGACCAGCAGTTCTGACGACACGCGTATAACATCTTCAAGAGTGCACATTATCTCATGTCTCGAGACCGCGCGCATATCTCCGTCACTTACTATACCGCCGCCAGCCTTCATATAAGGCGGATTTACCGTGACAATATCATATCTGCCTTTACCAAGAAGAGACGGAGCTTCCTTCAGATCTCCTTCAATAATATTTATCCTGTTTCCCAATCCGTTATACTCCACACTTCTTTTCGCCATATCTGCCATTTCATGCTGTATCTCTACAGCATCGATATGCGCTATATCGGTTTTGGCGGCCAGCAAAATAGGTATTATACCTGTTCCGGTGCATAGATCTATCGCATTCCTTGCTTTACATGCCGCAAAATCAGATAACAGCACCGCGTCCATTCCAAATTTAAACCCTCTGCCTGGCTGATAAATGTAATAGCCGTTCTGCAGATCATCGAGTACTTCACTTTCCATGGAGCAGTTTATTTTATACCCTCATTTTCAATTACGGCAAAACTCATTTCGCCTTTAGCAGCTGTTTTTCCGTCGACCTTTGCCTCAACATTCGCTTTTCCCATTCCATGGCGGTATGTTATCAGCTCAGCATACAGTTCAAGCGTGTCTCCGGGCACTACCTGCTTTCTGAATTTAAAATTATTGATGCCTGTAAAGACTCCAAGCTTTCCCCTGTTTTCCTCCATGCCAAGAAGCAGCACAGCCCCCACCTGAGCAAGAGCTTCACATATCAAAACTCCGGGCATTATCGGATTACCGGGGAAATGTCCCTGGAAAAACGGTTCATTTATCGTTACATTCTTGATCCCTTTTACCGACTTTCCCTCTTCCATTTCCACTATCTTATCAACAAGCAGGAACGGATATCTGTGCGGAAGTATCTTTTGTATTTCTATATTGTTCATCATATTATTTCTCCTTTCGTCTTTAAAACACCGCTTTAAATTGCGGATATATTACTCGTGTATATAAGCTTTCTTATGGAATATATGCGTTGGATCGGTCACTGTATCTATCTGATCGAGCGCTATTCCCGAACCCTTTACAACACACTCCATAATATTGTCTGCCAAATGGCATTCAACTCCAAGTTCACGCGATATACGCTTGTCAAGGCCGTACAACAGCGATCCTCCGCCGGTCATGATTATTCCATCGTGGATAATATCGCCATGCAGCTCAGGCGGCGTGTCCTCCAAGACCTCACGCGCGCGTTCAGTTATATTATATACAAAATCATCGAATATCTCATATAGATCATTGGACGATACCGTTATCATCCTCGGAAGTCCGGTTATAGAGCTTATCCCTCTCGCCTCGCAAAGCGTTTCTTTTTCCCGCTTTATAACACCTCCGACGGTGATCTTAAGCTTCTCGGCTGTTCTTGGGCCTATATGGAGATTCATTTCACGGCGCATATATCTTATTATCTCCTCGGTAAATTCATCGCCGGCGATCTTCATCGATCTGCTTGACACCACTCCTCCCAACGAGATCACAGCGATATCTGTAGTTCCCCCGCCAATATCTATTACCATAGTGCCATGCGCTCTCGAAATATCGAAACCGGCTCCCAAAGCTGCCGCAACAGGCTCTTCTATAACATATATATCTTTTGCTCCCACTTCACGCGCTGCTTCAATAACAGCTCTTTGTTCCACATCTGTTATTCCCGAGGGAACACACATCATTATCCTCGGCCTTCCCGGGACCCTGCGCAAAGCCTTTTTAAAGAGCCTTTTTATCATTTCCTGCGTCAGTGTATAATTTGAGATCACTCCGTCGTGGAGAGGATGGATCGCCTTTATATTAGGCGGTGTTCTCCCAATCATCTCCAATGCTTCGTTCCCTACGCCGACAACCTCATTTGTATCGGTATCTACCGCAATAACCGTAGGCTCATCAAGAACTATACCTTTTCCCTTTATATAAACCAACATAGTGGTAGTTCCCAAGTCAATACTAATATCATTACCGAACATTTGCGTTCTTCTCCTAATGTAGAATTCCTAAGGCGTCCGAAATTTCAAGATTAGCGTCCGCCGGGATGAATCAATTTTCGCTGTGTTTCAGCCATCCATAACTCAATAATATTATTATACACTAAAATCTCCTCTAACTCAATACCTTTTTTCAATTTTATGAAAAAATAGAGTTTCCGGCTCATAACCTTAAACTTATATAATATAAATAGGGTAGACGGAGGGCGGTAGCCCTCCACCTCCCGTTGCACCGTACGTACGGGTCTCGTATACGGCGCTACACAACTGT
>CAJFNT010000141.1 GCA_904395315.1 uncultured Clostridia bacterium | reverse complement strand
CCTATAATACTCGATGCGGCACTGTGCGCAATTCTGGTATTGGCTTTCATAATCGGTTACAGACGGGGATTTCTGCGCACGATATGGGGGATAGCCGCTATTATTTTTTCAATAGCACTTACAATAATCATAAGACCGTATACCAATGAATTCTTTGAAAATTCAGTACTTCATTACATGGTTGAAGATCAGGTCTATACCATGATAGACAAGCATATATCCTCTTCCGATGAAGGATCAAATGACACTGCTGAATTTTTTGAGAATGCGTATTCTCTTCCGCCAAGATATGCTGAAACAGCAGCCGAAGCCTTGGACAGCACAGGCGAAAAAACAGTGTCAGCCGCTTCCGAAGCAGCTGCCGATACTGTTACCTCTATAGTTGAGGTCATTCTTTTGTTCATATCGATACGGCTTGCTCTTGCCATTATATATTCGCTGCTCAAGATTATATTTAAATTTCCGCTCCTAAAACAAACAAATCACCTTGCAGGCGGGATAGCTCAAACCGCTCTGGCATTGATCGCAGTATTCACAGTTTTCGCGATAACTGCCGCCGCAGGATCTGACATATTCAAAGAGACCGTACTTTGCAAAGCTTTATACGATCATAATCTGCTTCTGCTGTTTCTCGGTTTGTAATACTCATTACTGTAATACTATTGACAAGCAGTCCGCACTGTGATAAAATATATTCAATCAAAAGCCATATGAAAACTACATGGATCTATAATTATTTGCGATAAACAATATTTTATCGTCTATTAAGAACGGAGGTTTTAACATGCACAGTGATATAGTAAAAAAAGGTGTCGAAAAAACACCGCACCGCTCGCTTTTCAAGGCGTCGGGACTTACCGACGAAGAGATAGAGCGTCCGTTGATAGGTGTTGTTTCGGCAAAGAATGATATAATACCGGGCCATGTCCATCTTGACAAGATCGCAGAGGCTGTAAAGGCCGGCGTAAGAATGGCAGGCGGCACTCCGCTTGAGTTCCCCGCTATAGGTGTCTGCGACGGTATTGCGATGGGACACACGGGAATGAAGTACTCGCTCGCCTCGCGTGAACTCATCGCTGACTCGATTGAAGCGATGACAATAGCTCACGGGCTTGACGCGCTCGTGCTCATCCCCAACTGCGACAAGATCGTTCCGGGTATGCTCATAGCTGCGGCAAGGCTCAATGTCCCGGCTATAATCTGTTCCGGCGGACCGATGCTCTCGGTAAACGTAGGCGGAAAATTCAGAGATCTCAACACTACCTTTGAGGCTGTAGGCGCGTTCAAGGCAGGAACCATAGACGAGGCCGGGCTTCTGGAGCTTGAAGAGGCTGCATGTCCTTCATGCGGTTCATGCTCGGGTATGTTCACCGCAAACTCGATGAACTGTCTCTGTGAGGTGCTCGGCATGGCGCTCCCAGGCAACGGCACGATCCCCGCAGTTTATTCGGAAAGAATAAGACTTGCCAAGCACGCTGGAATGAAGATAATGGAGCTTTTGGAAAAGGATATCCGTCCACGTGACATAATTACACCTGATTCGATCTACAATGCTCTGAGAGTGGATATGGCTCTGGGATGCTCAACCAACTCCATGCTCCATCTTCCTGCTATAGCATATGAGGCAAAAGCACCGATCTCGCTCGATTACGCAAACGAGATAAGCGAGGTAACGCCGAACCTCTGCCATCTTGCTCCGGCAGGCGAGCATCACGTTCAGGATCTTTACGCCGCAGGCGGTGTAACCGCTGTAATGAACGAGCTGTCAAAGGCAGACCTTCTGAAGCTCGATACCATCACCGTAACGGGCAAAACACAGGGTGAGAATATAGCAGGACACGAGGTCAAGGATTACAGTGTAATACGCCCGCTTTCGAATCCGTATTCACCGACCGGCGGAATAGCCGTTCTCAAGGGCAACCTCGCGCTTGACGGCTCCGTTGTAAAGAGAAGCGCCGTAGCTCCGGAAATGCTTCAGCATGAAGGTCCGGCAAAGGTATTTGACAGCGAGGATGAAGCAATAGAAGCAATATACAACGGCAAGATAGTTTCCGGTGATGTTGTTGTCATCCGCTACGAGGGACCGAAAGGCGGTCCTGGAATGCGCGAGATGCTCTCACCGACATCCGCTATCTGCGGTATGGGACTTGACAAGGAAGTCGCTCTCATAACCGATGGACGTTTCTCGGGCGCGACACGCGGAGCCGCGATAGGTCACGTTTCACCGGAAGCAGTTGAAGGCGGTCCGATCGCATTCGTCAAAGACGGCGATATAATACAGATAGATATAACAAATGGCATACTGAACGTAAAGATCTCAGACGAGGAAATGGCAGAGCGCAGAAAGGACTGGAAGCCGAACGAGCCTAAGGTAAAGACAGGCTATTTAAGACGCTATTCCAAGCTGGTATCCTCTGCGATGCAGGGAGCCGTAATGCTCGATGACTGATCTGTCGAACTAAGAATCAAATAGAGGCTGCTCTATTTTAGATGCAAAACGGACGAAACGCACCCGATGGTATATGTTTGGTGCGTTTCATTCGCAGCTGAATAGCTTATAAAGCTATTCAGCGATCTGCGCTAAAAGCGACAGCCTCTTTCTTATTATACAAATCTCACATTATATTTATCCAACAGAGTATTTACCTGCACCAAAAAACCTATGAACTGAGGACCCGCCATCAGCTGACCAAAAAACGGCTTTCCGTAATCGAATTCGCCGCTTATTATATCATATATCTTTTTGCGGTCGCAAAGAGCCAAAAGAGGCGATGAAGGCTTATCTGCGATACTCTTTAACTTTGCTTTAACGGCGGACTCATAGAATGGATTATGAGTCTTTGGATACGGGCTCTTTTTTCTAACTCTTACATCTTCAGGAAGTATTCCTTTTGCCGCCTCGCGCAATATATTTTTTGAAATGTTATCCTTGTTCTTCATATCCCATGGGATATTCCAAACATATTCAACGATCCTATGATCGCAAAACGGCACTCTGACTTCAAGCCCCGATGCCATACTCATCCTATCCTTTCTGTCCAAAAGATTTGTCATGAACCAGTTTATATTGAGCCATGATATCTCTCTGCGCCGTTTTTCCTCTTTAGTATCTCCTATGTATTCCGGAGTCAACGCGATAGACTCATCGTATCGCATCCGTGAGTATGCATCAAGATCAAGAGTGTCTCTTACAGAATCTATAAGCACCTCTCTTCGAAGCGACAGATCATAGCACCATGGAAATGCAGGAGTTGTAAATGCTTTTTCATCCCTGAACCATGGATATCCACCGAATATCTCATCAGAGCATTCACCCGACACTGCAACCGTATGACGTTTTTTGACCTCTCTGCAAAAATATAAAAGGGACGAATCACAGTCGGCCATACCAGGCAGATCCTTTGCCAATACGGCATCATCAAGAAGAGGCACCAAAACATCGTTTGGGCAAACCAAATATGTATGATCTGTATTAAAAGCATCGACCATTTTCGGCACCCACTCGCTGTCGCTGTCGGGCTGGAATCTGCTTTTCTTGAAATACTTACTGTTGCCTTCATAGTCAAAGGAATACGTTGAGAGCCTCTCGCCTCTTTTCGCGAATTCCATTGCGGCTACCGCTGATATGAAGCTTGAATCAAGACCTCCGGAAAGAAATGTGGCTATGGGCACATCCGATACGAGCTGACGCTTTATGGAGTCCGTTACAAGATATCTCACCTTCTCTATGGTTTCCTCATAGCTGTCAGTATGCTCTCCGCTTTTCAGCTGCCAGTACGGAGCCGTATGTATACCTTTCCTTCCTACATACATCGCGTAGCCGGGCTTGAGCTCCTCTATTCCCTTAAACACGCCGCACCCTGCTGTTCTTGCCGGACTGATCGCAAACAATTCACATAGTCCTTCTCTGTCAAGCTCGGCATGTATCCCGGGATATTTGAACAGAGCCTTTATTTCCGAGCCAAATACGAACGTGTCCCCACGCACACTGTAAAAAAGAGGCTTCACTCCAAATCTGTCACGGCACAGAAACACACATTGACGCATCGAATCATATACAGCGAAAGCAAATATACCGTTCAGTTTCTGAGCGCATTCTGAACCATAGTGTATATATGAATACAAAAGCACCTCTGTATCCGAATCTGTCTCAAACTCATAACCGCTGCTCTTAAGCTCTTCTCTCAATTCAGCCGTATTATACAATTCTCCGTTATAAACAATTACAAACTCATATCCTTCCGATGTTCGCTTCATTGGCTGTGAGCCGTTTTCCACATCTATAACAGCCAGACGGCGATGCCCCAACACCGCATGTTCTCCTATCCATGCTCCGCCAGCATCAGGTCCCCGCTCTTTGAGCGTCTCCGCCATTCTGCCTACTATGTCTATTTCCTCGAATCTTGATCTGACATAATTTCGCTTATAATTTATATATCCGCAAATTCCGCACATACTATCACACCTCCGGATAATTTTTCGGACGGCGTTTTCAAAATCGCCGTCCGCCATCATTTCCGCTTTATACTATGCTTGTAAAGATCGGAATGTTACACATATTTTCTTAACTGCTTCAACGCCGACTTTTCAAGGCGCGAGACCTGCGCCTGGGATATTCCTATCTCATCCGCGACCTCCATCTGTGTTCTGCCTCTGAAAAAGCGCAGATCAAGTATATGCTTTTCCCTTTCCGAAAGGTGCTTCATTGCCTCGTTCAAAGCTATGCTCTCAAGCCAATTACTATCCGTATTTTTTGTGTCCCTTACCTGATCCATAACGTATATCGCCTCGCCGCCGTCATGGTATATCGGTTCAAAAAGCGAAACAGGATCGGCAATTGCATCGAGCGCAAAAACGATCTCCTCCTTCGGTATGTCAAGCTCCTTGGCAAGTTCTGATATCGTCGGTTCTTTGGAATGTATACTTATATACTTCTCCTTTGCCCTTAACGCCTTATATGCTGTATCTTTAAGAGAGCGGCTCACTCGTATAGGCCCCTCATCCCTTAAAAATCTTCTTACCTCACCGATTATCATAGGCACCGCATATGTTGAAAACTGTACTCCCACACTTGTGTCAAAATTATCTATGGCCTTTATAAGACCTATACATCCTACCTGAAAAAGATCATCGGGATTTTCGCCACGGTTTGAAAAGCGCTGTATCACACTCAGCACCAGTCTCAGATTCCCGCGTATAAACGTATCGCGCGCTTCCTTATCCCCTTGCTTGATCTTTACAAACAGCTCATCCTTTTCTTTTTTCGATAAGACAGGCAGCGTGGAAGTGTTAACGCCGCAGATCTCCACCTTGTTTGTCATAGCATTTCCTCCTTTAGTGTCACCGCCGGCGGCGGCTATGTACGTTCATCCGGAAATACTATGTATGACACTCAGCTCATTTTTACTATCTCTCTTTTAAGTCTTTTTATTATTCGTTTCTCAAGTCTTGATATATACGACTGCGATATCCCCATCATGTCTGCCACTTCCTTCTGTGTCTTTGATTTTCCGGTACCCAAACCGAACCGCAGTACCATTATATCGCGTTCACGCCGTGACAACGTTTCAAGAGCGCTTCTAAGCAATGATCGATCGACCTCCTCCTCGATGCCTCGGCATATGACGTCATTATCTGTCCCCAATATATCCGACAGAAGAAGCTCATTACCGTCCCAATCCACATTAAGAGGCTCATCTATAGATACTTCCGTTCTGCGGTTTGAGTTTTTTCTGAGATACATAAGTATCTCATTCTCTATACATCTCGACGCATACGTCGCAAGTTTTATATTGCGGTCCGGCCGAAAGGTGTTTATCGACTTTATCAGTCCTATCGTGCCTATGGATATCAGATCCTCTACGTTGATGCCTGTATTCTCGAATTTTCTGGCAATATAGACAACAAGTCTCAAATTTCTTTCCGTGAGTTCGCTCTTAACTGAATTATCCCCGTTTTCGAGCTTTTTTATCAAAATTTCCTCCTCTTCTTTTGAAAGCGGAGGCGGCAATACATCAGCTCCGCATATATAAAAAACGTCCGCGTTCCCCTCCTTTTCTGTCTTTATGCAAATAATTCTTTTCGCGATACCATTAAAAAATCTCACTGCTGACTCCTTTCATACTCTGTCTGTTTTTATCGTCATATGTCTCCGGCAATACCTCCGAATCCGTTTCCAAAACCTCGCTCTGAAACCGCTGCCGCCGCAGGGCATTCTACACCGTCTATCACACATTTATCGGGAACAAAAACCGGCATGATACCATTTTTCCCCACAGTGCCAAAACGCAAGATATCGGGCGCCGCCGAAAAGATCTCCGAATATTTACCGCAGTCAAAAAGCGGTCCTGCCGTTTCCGCATCGATGATCAGCACCGGCATGCCTTTGTACTTCAATAAATTCCCACTATCATACATCGCTTTAAACGATATCTCTTTATCATTGTATCTGATCATTATTTTCCGACATCGCCTCTGTTTTCCAATAAAATATCGGCACAGCAAAAGAATAGGATATGCCGCAAAATACACTGCGGCAGAAAGCAATTCAGGCGCAAAGACCGATATGCTTCCCGCGGCAAATACTGCATCTGTTCCCAAAAATGACAATACAGCTACCGTCATTCCTTCAGCGCACACAGATACGAACATGATCCCCAAAGTGTTCGAGATCACACCTGCGTATCCAAACGCCAAAGCCGCAGCGGCAACAAGCACCACCGGTCTTAAATACACCGATATTCCGAAAACAGCTTCTGTAACAGCATATAACGCCGCCGCGGCAGCAGACGACAAGATCCTGATATGTCTTTTTTTTACGCCGCGCAGCATTGAATACGCATAAAACAACAGAGCATTAGAAACAAAATTAACAGCGAACAATTCATCAGCATAGATGATCATCACCGTTACCCTCCGTTGTGTTTTTGCTGATATTATTATACTACTCATCCATAATGCAATTTGTAGAATTACGGTGTCGAACAGATCAAACTCAACGACGATTTTTGACAAAATACAGATCTCCTCTGTCCCGGATCAAACTGAATCAAGCAAATAAGAACAAAAAAACAGCCCACAAGGGGCTGCAAAAATATCAATGTATGAATCAAATTATTTTATAATAAACTTATCGATCTCTGCCATAAATGCATCCGCATCGTCTGTATGTACCTCTACCTTTATCGGCTTCGATAAATCGAGGCTGAAAATACCCATAATTGACTTAGCGTCTACAACGTACCTGCCCGATGTTAGATCAACGTCAAAATCATACTTGCTTACAGTATTTACAAAGTCCTTAACATCGTTGATCGAGCTCAAAAGCATATTAAATGTTTTCATACAAATTCTCCTCCTCTATTTCCGTCGGGTCAGGAAAATTTGACCCAAATTTTATCTTAGCCGCAAACCGACTATATCTATATAATACAACTTTTTCTGTAATTAGTCAATACCTAT
>CAJFNT010000140.1 GCA_904395315.1 uncultured Clostridia bacterium | reverse complement strand
TTCCTTATTCTGTACTGTTTCTCGCCGACAGCTATATCATATTACCACATCCCTTCCCTTTTGTCAACACCTTTTTTCTTCTTTTTCTATTTTTGTGCACATTCCCAGTAAATATCCTTTATATTCTCTCATTTTATATGTATTTTACACTACCTGCTATTCTCTTTACCCATTTTTTAGATAAAAGCTAATTTCTATTTTCATCAAGCATTTCATATCTTATTTTTTCTATAGCTTTTTTCTCTATTCTTGATATTTGTACCTGCGATACTCCTATCATTTTTGCTATTTCACTTTGAGTCTTCCCTCGAAAGTATCTCATTATTATAATTGCTCTTTCTCGATCATCTAATATATTCAACGCTTCTTTTATAAATACTTTATCCACTATTTTTTCTTCCGTGTCATCTCGTGAAAGTACATCTTCCAACTTGAGACCGTTTTTTTCGGATCCTACCATACTTTGTAATGATTCCGGCATAACTGATGCCTCAAGCGCTTCGATCATCACGCCTTCTTCAATGCCTGCTTCTGATGCCACTTCCGAGATCGTTGGATCTCTGCCCAGGGCTTTTCTCAGTTTCTCCTCAGCCTTTCTTCCTTTTAGCGAAGCTTCTTTAAGACCTCTACTTACCTTCAATGCTCCATCATCTCTGAAGAATCTCTTTATTTCACCTATTATCATCGGAACAGCATATGTTGAAAATTGTACTCCATATGTATTATCAAACTTTTTTACCGCTTTGACAAGACCAAGCGCCCCTATTTGAATTATATCCTCTATATCATATCGCCTATTTGCCATTTTTCCAGCAATGCTATATACGAGCCCCATATTATTCTCCACAAGCTCATTCCCAGCCGACTCATCCCCCATATTAAGCCGTTGTATAAGTTCACTGTTATCTGCCATCGTCACTTATCCTTTTTTTCATTGTAATTTTCGTTCCGACGCCTACACCGCTTTCCACCTTTAAATCATCCATAAACGCTTCCATTATTGAAAACCCCATTCCGGATCTCTCGCTTTCCGGTTTTCCCGTAAACAAAGGTTCCATGGCTTGCTTCACATCCCTTATCCCACATCCGTGGTCTGTAATTACATATACCACCTCTCTTCCATCAATATCACCTTCTATCTCTATCGTCCCCTCATTCCCATCATAACCGTGTATTATGGAATTTGTAACAGCCTCCGATACAGCCGTTTTGATCTCATCGATCTCATCCACAGTCGGATCCAATTCCAATACAAAAGCCGCACAAACAGTGCGCGCGAATTTTTCATTTTCCGACTTTGCAGGGAATTCAAATCTCATATTGTTTTTCATTTTCTTCACTCCTTCAACCTAATCTTCTTTTACCGTTTATTATATTTATACCTTCCTGCAGAGTCGCACAAATTACAGCTATTTTTTGTATTCCGGACATTCGCAGTAATCTCTGTATCTGATCCGAAGCGTTGTATATTATTATCTTTCCGCCCAAAGCCGAAACCGTCTTATATCTTCCGATAATAACGCCTATGCCGGAAGAGTCCATGAATATCACATTTCCAAGATCAAGCGCTATATTTACAGCCCCGCTTCTCTTCAGCTCTGTTTCAAGGGCATCTCTCATTCCTTTTGATGTATGATGATCGATCTCTCCACTCATCCGCATCACTACCATCTTCTGTTTTGGTATTACTGTTATGTCCAAAATTGCCACTCCTTATATCTTTTCTACAATACGCATTTACGCATTCCGTAATTATTATTTCTTTGTTTCACATGTCTTTCCCTTTGACGAAAATCATACACTTTTGACGAATAAAAAAAGCCGTCATACTATATATGACAGCTTCTTTATCTTTTCCGCAAATCATTCACTTTTTAGACACTTGTCTTGCAACAATGACAAATCTCTCATCATTAACATTATACGAACACGTAGACAACGTCAGCAAAGTCTCTCCATATTGCGGAGTGATCTTTGTGTCATACAAGCTTCGCTCTTTACACTCTTCTACATATTCATCAAAATCTTCTTTTGAATCCGCATTTATAAACTCGTAGTATTTAAATTCGTCTTCCGCGCCCACAGCAGTGCGAAAAGCTGCAAACACCTCATACTCACACCTGAAGTACATAGTATCAAAGTTCACTTTTTTATGATTTTCCCAAAAGCCGACCGTCTGGTATTCGAGCAAATCATGAAACATTGTACCATTTTTCATATTGTGCGCGTATACGATCAAATTGTCGCTCCAATTTCTTAGATCGCACTGATAATCGAGATACGGCATTCCCGATGAGCTTCTTTCTTTAAAAAAGTTTCTATGCAAATAATATACATTATTCGAATTATTGAACATGACAGGATAATCAATCTTAGTACCGTTTATTTTTATCCACCCTACCATGTCATTATTCTGCTGATAGAGAGCATAGTATCTTGAAAGCATTCCGTTGCTTTCATACTCTTCTTCCAATGTTTCGTTTTCCATCGATCCATCGCCAACCACCACACTGACGGTATCAGGCTGCTCCGTTTCACCAGCACTTTCTTTCACCATACTCTGCAAATATTCCATTTCCTTTTCCGTGCGGGATCTGTCATAATTGTACTTAACAAGAAAAGCGCCGCATATAACAAATACACACAGAAAAAGGATTTGAATCAGTGTTATTTTTCGCTTCACCGTGTCAAATCCTTTCATTGATCATATTTTTATTTTACTTATCCGACTTTTTTCTGCGCTTAACGACCTCCAGCGATCCTGCCGCCGCTGCAGATACGCCCATTATCGAGCCAAGGATTGTGGTCGTTAAACCTGCATCACCCGTTTTAGGATTTGTCTTAGATGACGCTCTCGGTGTTGCAGTCGCTTTGCTGCTTGACTTTTTGTTTGATGTCGAAGACGCTGCAGTTGTACTCTTTGTATCAGTGCTTGATCCTGTATTCGTTTTCTCAAAATTCACAGAAGCTTTTATACCATCCGAAATCGGCGTTATCGTTATAACGTCGCCTTTTTCAAGAGATGTTATAAATTGCTTGACCCCTTTTACATCCTCATGGGTCCCATCGGTAACGGTTGTCTCGCTTATCATTTTCCCGTCCGCAGTAGTGATCCTTACATTTGCATTACCGGTAACCGTGTATCTTCCCGGATCTATGTCTTCACCGCATATTATCTTCTTTTCCTTAGGCGCCTCAGTAGGAGCCGGTGATGCCGAAGCCGTTTCAGTAGGAGCCGGTGTGGCAGTCTCAGCCGGAGCAACAGTCGACGGAACATCAGTTGCCGACAATTCAAATTGAGGCTTCAATGTCGGCCCAGCCCCCGGTGTCACAGTTCCCGCTGAAGGAGTTGCCGCAGGCTGTGTCACAGCTTCATTAGTATACAGCGATGTTGTAAGCAATATATCCATATCATCCACAGCATTACTTCCTATAGCGTCCGCCACTTCCTTATTTACGCCGCACTCAATAATATATTTTTTTGTATCCTCGGTAAAATCGGTATTAAACACTCCAAGGGGTATATCCTTAACAAGAGCAGACACTTCAGTAGGCTCACTCTCGGCGCTGTCATATATAACATTTCCCGCTGTATCGGTTATCTTAAATGTGTAGTAATCCAAAACCGAATATTCTGCATTTTCATCAGCTTCATCTATCGAGAGACGCAACCCAAACTCTACGTCCTCACCGTTATCCGAATCACTCGTTATAGTCAGTTCACTGTCAACGCTTTCAGATACAGTTGCATCTTCAAAGTTACTAAAAAGATTCTTTACTGATTTTGTATTCTCTTCATTGCCGGGCGTATATGAATACGTCATGTTTTTCGTGTCAACCTGAACGGTAACGCTCGAATCCGCGGCAAATACGGAAACGGCACTTATACTTACAGCAACAGCAGTAACGGCTGCGCCAATATATAGCCTATTCACTTAAAACGCTCCCTTTCTTAGTAAAACGACAATCATATATTATTTGCCGTCACCCAAATTATTATACATAATAATTATAGCATACTCCATGTGATTTGTCACTACACTTTTTTAAAATAACCGTAATTTGTTCATTTTTTGTATCTATTGTACAACAATCCCTTTGGATTTACCGCAAAATCTATTGTTTTTGTCAAATCATATGTTTAAGCGCATTCGAATATCCATAATATTCTAAAACACTTATTATGTGTCCGCTCGCCCATACGCCACTAAATTATCACCCTTTGCAACTCCCAAAGAAACAGTCACATACATAATGATACCAGCCCACTCCGAATATATTTTTTGAATAATATTCCCGTTCATATCAAACAATCTGCCTATCAGTCTTCCCGATTCAACACATTCTCCGGCTGGGACCTCCGGATACCAGAACCCGTCCTGCTCTGCATCTATATATGACGCCTCATTTATTTCCACATGATCTATCGGTATATTCTTACCTCTTAACATCCCAAGATGTCGCATTAGACGCATTATATCTTCAATATCCTCATCAACTTCATTCTCAGACACACATCCGAGACACCCTCGTTCAAGGAGAAGCGCAGGTATTCCATTTTGAGCCGCCCAACTGTAAAGCCCGTTTTTCGCTGTAGAAGCAGTGAGAATCGGTATAGACAATTCTTTTGCTGCGGCAATAGCCGCATTCGATGTAGCGGGATCCGTATCCGCAGGGTAAAATATCAGGGGTGTCAATTCCTCATTCACATCGCCCCCGTGCAGATCGATCAGAAAATCCGCACGCGGATATATCTCTTTCTCTATAAAAGCTGCAAGTCGCTGTGAATACGTTCCGTCCTGCCTGCCGGGAAATACACGGTTTAAATTTTTACCGTCTTCGGGCATTATTTGACGAGCCCCGCATATAAACCCCGTAGGGTTCAGCAGAGGCAGCATGATAACGGTACCGGACACCACTTCATTATCTAATGTTTCTCTCAGCTTACGCATTGCCTGAATGCCTACATACTCGCATCCATGCACTCCGGCAGTTACGACCAAGCATTTACCCGATCTTTCGCCATTGATTACTACCAACTCTATTTTATTCCCCGGTTCTACCTCAAAATATGTGTTTCGGCACCCTCCTGCAAGCATGGCTTCCCAGTCTATCATGACAACCTCCTTGTTCTTACTCATCAATTTCTCTTGCTTAACGTGACCATATCATTTTGCGCAAGCAGGTCATCAACATTGAATACAGTGAGATGATTTACCAGTCCGTATATGATAACACTGTCACGCTTATCACGTGAATCAAGAACAGCAAACTTAGATATTCTCAAAAGGAGCTGCGTCTCTTCTAATTCAAGTTTCATACCGAGAGCCACGGCGATCAAAACATTTCTTGACGGTTTTCTTGTTCCGTTAAGGATTTTATAAACATACTCCCCCACTCCGGATTCCTTTGCCGCATCCGCAGCTGTGGTATTTTTAGTCGATATTAGATAATTTAAAAAAGAAGATGGTGTCTCCTTGATAAATTCATTTTCATGTTTATTAAAAAATCCATTTATATCCGCCGTCTTTCGCAATTCATTCATCAGCTCTTCTGTTATAGCAGCCATTGACAAACCTCCCTAAAAGTTGATATAATTAATATATCATAAATAATTCGGATATTCAAGGGGGTAATCAAATTGAAAGAAATAAAAGTAATCAAAGAAGACTCACGTCAAAAAATAACATTGATATATGATGAATACACAAACAGATCATATATTCAAAGGCGGATCTATGATGACAAACGTGAGGTCTACAGCACGCTCCAAAAGATCAACCATCCAAACATTCCTAAGATAATAAATGTTGCTTTCGAGTGCGACACTGTAATTACCGAGGAATATATAAACGGCATCTCTCTTGCGCACCTCATCGATCAAAATATACGTTTTACGAAAAAACAAATAAAATCCATAGCCGTCCAGCTCATTTCCGCAATATCTGAACTGCATAAATTCAACATAATACATAGGGACATAAAACCCGACAATATAATAATAAATAACTCCGGGCACATATGGCTTATAGATTATGATATCGCGCGTATATACCGTGATGAGATGAGGAAAGACACCGAAGCAATGGGCACATTCGGCTATGCGCCAATTGAACAATACGGTATGCTCCCTACAGATTACAAAACCGATATATATGCATTCGGTGTAACGCTCTCACAGCTTCTGGAGCGTTCAAATGTTAAAGGTTTTATGTATAAAATAGCTCAAAAATGTACAAGGCTCGATCCATCACAGCGTTATTTAAACGCAAAAAAGCTCCGCAATGCCATAAAGTACAGAGCGTTAAAAAATCCGCTGCCTTACATTGCTGTTTTCATTCTGGCTGTCGCGGCAGGGATAGGGATATGGCAGTATAACGAGGCTCTTAAGTATGATTTTATAGGGTTTGAAGAATACCCGGTCTTGACGGAATATTCGAAGTTTTCCAGATTGGAAGATTGCGTGATCTTTTCTGTGGATGACCCGTGGGAGCATCTGCTGATCCTTGATGACGTGAATTTGAACGGCAGAATAAAGCTGGGAAGAAAAAATACATTTGTAAAGGCTGATTTTTCTCTTGATTCCGGTGAATTGGATGTATCGCTCAGTGACCGAAGAGGTAATCATTTTGAACATACGTTTGGATTTTATAATAAGTACAGTTATCCAAAACGCTATACCGATGATCTGAGAAATAACGCTGATATCATTTGCCGCGATCTTGACGGCGATGAGGTTCCGGAGCTGCTTGTCGGACTCAACGAGGCCGCGATACGCGTATCAGACACATTCTTTTTCAGCGGCAATAATTACAGTATCGCATGGGTAGTAAAATATGACGAAGATTCCGGTTTTTCTCTTTGCGAGGGAGATATGTTTGCAAAACGCGGTACGTTCTCGCTTGCAAGTTACTCTAACGCTATATCTGTATACTGGGATACACTTGGAGATCCGTTTGGATATGTATTGAAAGACGGTAAGATAGTTTCTTATTGATATCGGACAAAAAGTACAAGACTTTCTATGATGCTTATGATAGAATAAGCCTATAGAAAGTCTTTTTTTCGGCTATATTTCATCAATATGTTCTGCAAGTATTCTAACTGTATTACAAAAACGGGCATATGATCGAGGATCTTTCGAGCGGACAGATGAAGCTATCTGTTCTATCAAATTATCTGGATCTTCCGCAGAATCAAAGATAAAATAGTCGATCCCGGAATGTAAAGCGCACGCTATACTGTAAAGGGTCTCAAGTGATGGCGCTCTTGTTCCGCTTTCTATATGCCCGAGAAAGCCTGTCGAGATGTCGCATATCTCGGCAAGCTTTTCCTGGGTATAACCCGCCTCCCGGCGTTTATGTCTTACTTTTTCGCCGAGGCTGCGATAATCTATATTGTTCATGACATCACCTCATGTGATATTTTATTATATATTATGCAAAAATAACATGGATTATGAGACGGAAACATCGACAAATAGACGGATTAATGATATAATAACAATAAACAAAATTATATAATTTGCGCAAACAAAAAATGTAATTAAATATATAAAACGACATAAAAAACTATCAAACAGTAACATAAACGGAGGAAAAATTAAATGTTTTGTTCAAAATGTGGTAAAGAAATACCAAATGGAGCTAAATTCTGCAGTAACTGTGGTACTTATGTTTCCAGCCAAATCTATCAACAGCCGCCTCAGCAGCAGTACCAACAACAGCAATATCAACAGCCGTATCAGTCTGTTTATACGCAACCGAAGACCTTATTGCAGCAGCTATCGGATAAAGTTAAAGTAGAAGCCATAATGTGGATATCAGTTGCAGGATTACAATACCTGTTAGGACTATTATTCTTATTATTTGTAAGTATTCCATATGGTATATTTCTCCTCATCATAGCTGTATTAAATACGTTGTTTTCTGTACGGTCTTTTAAATATTGTCGTGAAGTATTAGTGCATCCTGTAGGAATCGTGAGTAAATATGAGCCGATTGGCGGTCTCATAGTAACATTGATATACAATCTTTTATTTGGCGGTATTATTGGTATTGCAGGTTCAATATATGGGTTTGTACTACGCAGTTTTGTAATGTCGAACAGAAACCAATTTATGCAAATTGAAATGGAGGCATCTCATTTTGTATGAAGAACAAATAACTGATAAATAAATGTAATCACGATCTGTATTTATTCTCTTTCTGGTCGTTTTAACATCTATTTACTTATTTTAAAACGAAAAAGGAGCATCAACATGAAAAGGATATTATATATATTCGCCGCATTACCACTTGTTTTTAGTGGTTGTGCCCGTACTTTTTTATCTGAAAATTCTGACTATTATCCAATAATACGAGAAAAAGACAGCAATGTAGTGTTTAACATGGATATAAATGAATTTATAGACAATTACAATAATGAGAGCAATATACACAAACTCAATTCAAACAACTTTGAAGCAGGCGGTTTTGGCACTCTTTGGTTTAATCCTATTGAAGCTGTAAGATACATGGATACGACTGAAAGAGTTGAGATAATGGTAGGAACAGATAATAACAGTTATATAACCGGTGTTATGCTAATGCAAGATTCAACTGAAGATCCGGAGACCATTGTAGAAAGGTATACAACTGTCATACAAGCAATGAATCCAGATTATACAAGAGGAGACGCTGAGAATATCTCATATGAATTTGTAGATTATGCTGCCGATGGCATATTTTCTGACACTATATATCAAAAAGGTATGATCTTTTATTATCAAATAAACTCCGACTATACTGTTTTCGGTGTAGAAGCAATAACTGAAGATCAATATTCAGCAAGTATGCAATCATAAGTAGAATACAACAAAATTGCATTGTTTGGAGAGGGGATCCATTTGTGATCCCTTTTACCTTAATTAAGGAGATAATCATGAAAATACGATCAATAAAAATTCTTGCCGCATTTTCGTTCATGCTCTGCATGAACGCCGCGGCAACTACTGTAAATGCTGAAGACATTCCTCCCTATGACTACAGCAGCTTTGAGGGAACATGGTATAACAGCACGGAAGATATGTATCTGTATGTTTATAAGGTAAACGGGAACGAGATACATTTTGAAACGCCAGCTTTTTCTCCTGCCGGAAACATGGCATACATTGAGAATAATCAAGCAAAATGGGTCGAACATGACACACGCGTGGATTTTTATAATTCACTCACCTTCTACGATGACAGTATACTATATATTTCCGATTCAGAAGCCGGCAGACGCGAATACTGGTTCACCTCCGATGATGCAGTACCGCGAAAGATAGAGGCAAATGGTTATTCTGTCGAATTAAACGGAAAAACACTTGAATTTGATCAGGCTCCCGTAATGGTAAACAACAGGCTGATGGTCCCTGTGCGAAAAATATTTGAAGAGCTTGGAGCGACGGTCGACTATCAGACGCAGACC
>CAJFNT010000139.1 GCA_904395315.1 uncultured Clostridia bacterium | reverse complement strand
ATCTACAGTTGTGTAGCGCCGTATACGAGACCCGTACGTACGGTGCAACGGGAGGTGGAGGGCTACCGCCCTCCGTCTACCCTATTCTTATACGGTGCCGTTTTCCGTTGTATTTGTATCTGCCGCCTGTTCAGCGTCATTTCGGATCGACACATCGATATACCCGCCGTATGATACGCGAAGTGTGACATTGTTCCATTGATCGCGCGCGTTGAACAAATAGAATTTTGTATCGCTTGAGTAGTACGGTATCGGGTCTGCCGAAACATCGGTATAATCCGATGTTATGCATGCCTGAGCCGAGTCGAGCGTGAATGCCTCTATGCCGCTTATCGTTGCTGAGGTATGCTTATTGGTGCTTGAAGTATCACAGTTTATATATACTGTTTTAGTGTCCCCATCCCAAGAGACTTCCGCTCCGAATGCTTCTGATATCACACGAAGCGGGACATACGAGCTTGAGTCCACGATCATGGGCTGCATACCGGTTATGGATACATCTGTTTTGTTCTGTGATGAGGTGTCTTCACTGTCCCATTTTGTAAGAGTCCATACATTGTAGCCGGACTCATTAAAGGTCCTCATGAACTGAAGTATGGTATTGTTTTTTGTACAGGTTATGGACTGCGCTCTTAATATATCTGTTCTCTGATAATCATCCCAATATACGTTTATGCCCATCTGGTCAAACACACTTCTCAGAGGAACGTATGTATAGTCATTTAAGATCATCGGACTGACATTTACGGGAAAAGTCACTTTCTCATTGTTGAGCACGACGGATACTCCGTAATCCTGAGCGGGTTTTGTATCTACGAATGTAGGAGGCTGTGTCGGTGCTGTATATGGATCCAAGGTGAACTGCGGATACATTATCCCGTCGAAAAGATGCTGTCCCTGATCGGAATCACATGATACTCTTACGCACCAGCTGTCAAGCGTGAGATTCATAGTTCCTTCTGTAACATAACTGCCGTCAGGATAGCTGACTTTGAATCTTATCGTTCCGATATTATCGTTCATCGTACCGTCATAGCATTCGTAGATAAGCTGTTCATTATTGTTTTTTATGAACTTGAATTTGACCGATACCGTTGTATCGGTGCATGTAAGGATATCAAGGCTTGCGTAATTCTCATTTGTTGCTCCCGCGGACAAATATGAACCTGCAAACGCCTCATTTACAAATGTATTGGCATATGCCGCGGGCATGAGCGACGCGGTCACAGTGAATGCCGCTATTACGGCGGCTGCTTTTGCTATCATTATTTCTCCCACTCCTTTTACCTGTACAAAAAATCTTATTTACTGAACAGGGGCTGTCGCTTTTAGCGCAGACCGCAATAAAGCATAAAAGCTATGTTGCTACGAACAAAACGCACCGCTCGGAGTATAAACATACACCGTCGGGTGCGTTTTGTCCGTTCTGCATCTAAAAATCGAGCAGCCCTATGCGATTCTTAATGTGACAGCTCCTTAAGATCAAAATCCAATAAGCCGTCAAGCTTTGTCTATCGAGCCAAAGAGCTCCATTTTCTCTTTTACGATCGTCTTGATCCCTTCGTATCCCGGCGCAAGCAGTTTTCTCGGGTCGTAGCCTTTTCCTTCGAGATCTTTGCCTGCCTCAATGTATTTTCTTGTTGCATCCTGGAAATACAGCTGGCATTCTGTGTTTACATTGATTTTTGCAACACCTAAAGATATAGCTTCCTTTATCATGTCAGCCGGTATTCCCGTACCGCCGTGGAGCACGAGCGGAAGATCGCCGATGAGTTCCTTTATCTTTGCAAGCGCGCCGAAATCGAGCCCTTTCCAGTTTGCAGGATACTTACCATGGATATTACCGATACCTGCCGCAAGGAAATCAACACCGAGATCAGCTATTCTCTTGCATTCAGCAGGATCAGCTATTTCACCGGCTCCTACGACACCGTCTTCCTCTCCGCCTATCGATCCGACTTCCGCTTCAATCGAAAGACCAATATTGTGAGCCGCATGAACGAGCTCGGTAGTCTTTGCCACATTTTCGTCGATGGGGAAGTGAGAGCCGTCAAACATAATTGATGAAAAACCTGCTTTTATACACTTATAGCATCCCTCGTAAGTTCCGTGGTCAAGATGAAGAGCAACAGGAACTGTAATATTGAGCGATTCCATCATTGCCTTTACCATAGCTGCTACTGTGCCGAAGCCTGTCATGTATTTGCCGGCGCCTTCCGATACACCGAGAATGACCGGTGAGTTGTTTTCCTGCGCAGTTGTGAGTATGGCTTTTGTCCATTCAAGATTGTTGATATTGAACTGACCTACGGCATAATGACCTTCAACCGCTTTCTTTAACATTTCTGTAGCTGTTACCAACATAATAAATATCCTCCCTTAAATAAAAAGTATCAAGCGAACGAGAAACAGGTGCTCCCAGCCGCCTAAGTATAAATATCTCACACAGGCGCGTATGCGACTGTATGATCTATAGAAAACCGCACATTGTGCGGCTGCTGCCATTTTCAAAGACCGAGAATGACCTCGCTTGCGTTCATGAGACGCAGCAGGTTGTCTTTTGTCGCGGCAAATGACTTTTCTCTGCCGCATCGGTCGCATATCAAGTATAATTTATCGTTTATATAGTCAAATCTTATATCTGAACTGCCGCATATGCAGTTGACGGAATGTTCCGAGAACATCCTGTCAAATATCATAAGCATTTCTGAAAGTATCGGATCAGCATCCGCGCCGCTGAAAAAGTCATCGGTATCGCGCATTATGCTTTCTGCTTCGATTATCGCTTCTGCAAGTTCATTATCGAGGGCGCGTTTGCTGCCGCCGTAAAGGAACAGCTTTATGCCGAAAACAGGGCAAGATACGGATCCGCATCCTGTCGTCCATATTTCCTTGGCGGAAACAGTTTTGGTATGAGTTTCGCCGCAGTACGGACATTCGGTGCTTATATTGTATTTGCCTCCTGAGATCTTTTTTATCTCCGCGCATACGGAACCGCAGCTTTTGTCGGCACACCGGAACTTGTACGGCTTATGATCAGACAGCTT
>CAJFNT010000138.1 GCA_904395315.1 uncultured Clostridia bacterium | reverse complement strand
CTTCGTGCCATAAAAAACGCCTCCTGTGGTTTAATTATATTCTACCACAGAAGGCTTCATATTTACAGACTTTTTTTCGCAGGCTCCGCCCGTAGTTTATTTTGTTTTCAGGTATTCAAGGATTTCATCCGCATTTTTATCTGGTTTGACTTTGTTCCAGACCTTTTCGATCATACCGTTTTCATCGATCAAATATGTGGTACGTACAACACCCATGTAAGGTTTTCCGTACATTTTCTTTTCCTGCCAGACATCATAGGCCTGTATGGCTTTAAGCTCTGGATCCGAAAGAAGAATAAAAGGCAGCTCGTATTTTACAGCAAATTTAATATGTGATAATTCACTGTCCTTGCTTATGCCTATGATCGTTATACCCATATCAGAGTAATCTTTGAATGCGTCTCGAAACGCGCAAGCTTGTTTAGAGCATCCGGGAGTGTTGTCTTTCGGATAAAAATATACAACGACCTTCTTCCCAGAGAAATCACTCAATTTTATCTCATTTCCATCTTTGTCGTTCAGGCATATATCCGGTGCCTTTGTTCCTGCTTCAAGCATAGTAATCTCCTTTCAATATCTGTAATAACTATTTTTGTGTTTCGTGATCAACTGCGGAGAAAAACATATTTGTGATCATCAGAATGTATCGGACTGTACTTAAACCCCAGACGATCAAAATTTTTTATATCTTCCGGTCGTTCTATGTTATTTTCTGCCATAAAACGAACGGTTTCCCCTCGCGCCATTTTTACGTAAACACCTTTTTCTTTGATGATACCGTCAGTATCCTCGCCGAAAACGCAAGTTATTATTTTAGTTTTATTATCGGCATATTTTGTTACTGTTTTTGAATATTCCGATGATGCAAGGTTTATGATCAAGTCATCATCTCGTGTGAGTTCATTATAAATATCACTTCCCCAGAAATCATATAGATTTTTGCAAAAATTCGTTTTTAATTTTGCCTGCATTTCAAGGCGATAGGGAGTAATGCCGTCAAATGGCTTAAGTATTCCATAAAATCCGGAAATTATACGCAGGTTTTTGTCTATATATTCAAAACATGATTTTTCAAAAACTTGAGGAGCCATATATTTATATTGTATACCGTCATATGAGAGTATCGCAGGACTCAGATCCTTGAGTAGATCAAGGTGCCTGTAACGTTCATAGTTGAGCGCTGCGATATTATCATTGCATACAAGTAATTCTTTCAGCTCTTCAAAAGAAATAGAAGATAAATACTCCGCAAGAATTTCGGATTTATTGAGAAAGCATGGAAAAGAACTGTAACCGATGGTATCTTCCTTCATCATTTTTTTTGCCGGTGAAATTATGATTTTCACTGTAATTTCCTCCGTAAAACACACTATTGCTGAGAACAGTATAGCATATATGTGTATTTAAGTCAATATATATCCCAAATTTCATTAGGAACTGCGTGTGTCAGAAGCGATCAGAGTTACAAAACCGGGTGGCGTTATATTCGCCGCTTATGTTATATCCGATGTCTGTCTGCTGGATGAAAGTTTTAACCGCGGGAACATAAATGTTGATGAGTATATTGAAAATGGCTTGCTTGACACGCAGTTATTTGAAGCAAAGTCAGAGCCGGAGGATCTGTTTGAACTAGTGCGAAAGGAAGATATTGATGAATTGATGTCGGCATTTCAGACAAAACGTCTGCATTATGTTGCATCAGATGGCTGTGCTTTATTGCTGCGTGAAGCGCTTGACAAAATGGATAACCACACATTTGATCTGTATTTGAAATATCATTTTTCTACTTGTGAACGCAGTGATCTGCTCGGTATAACGAGTCATTCACTGGATGTATTCAAAAAATAGTGTATTGGATGGCCTCCGAAACTTATGTATATTGTTATTATGTATGATATATGGACAATATATGAGCCTGCGGCATATTATAAAGTAAACGGAGTGTTTCCGTTGGAGAATACTATTTATCAAGAAAGGATGAACTACAGAAATGGCAGAAAACAATTACGGAGAAAGCAAGCCGCAGGCTCCGTCGTGCCCATATCCGTCGTGTGGATGCATTGGGTATGGATATGTCCCGATACAAGAGCTCGAATGCGTATATGAAACCGATACAGCGTTCATGCGTGGAACGCTGTTCCCTGAATTGGATCTATGTATGAATGAATATGGAAAAGTGTGCAAAAGATGGGGAGGTAAAGCTTGTGAGTAAACAGGAAAAACTTCTTGAGCTTCAGAAGTATAATTTTGCGGCATATGATATGTTGCTTTATCTTGATACGCATCCGGATGATAAAAAAGGATTTAGGATGTTTAAGGAGCTCGTTGAAAAATTTAAAAAGTTGAAAAGGGAATATGAAGATACATTCGGACCTCTTGAGCCGTACAGCGCGGCAAGATATGGAACATTTAAATGGCTTGAAGAGCCATGGCCATGGGAAAAGGAGGCGAATGCTTAATGTTTTCATACAATAAATTTCTCCAATTCCCAATAAAGATCAAAAACAAGAATTCAAGGCTCGCCAACATAGTAGCGACTCAATATGGTGGTCCATACCCCTTTTACTAAAATTATATTCTGTAAAAAATATCGAACTCCTTGCCGTCAAGTCCTGTTTTGTTTATTTCG
>CAJFNT010000137.1 GCA_904395315.1 uncultured Clostridia bacterium | reverse complement strand
TGGAACATTTAAGGCGTATTTATATAACGCCGTTTTTTAAGATATTTTTACTTGTATCATTCTGTTTCGGTGAAGCGCTTGATAAACTGCAGTGTAAAATGACACACAAACCTGTAAAAGGAAAAGGGATCAAAGACTGCTGAGGTCGTATATGATCAAATACGGAGGTCTGCCCGAATGGGTCGATCTCCTTTTTGTATGTTCCCAAAACTGAAAACATTAAAGATGCTGCTTTTGCTGTTTTATAGATCTGTTGATGCTGAATTATTGATCGGGGATATTGACAATTATTTTTTTTGATGTTAAGATATAAATGATAAATATTATATTGACAAAACTATCAGGATCATAAAATCAGAGGAGAATGAGTGTATGCATACATCAACAGAATTAAAGGATTTGCTTCGTAGAATAGATAGGCGAAGCTATCCTGCTTATAAAGACACAAGAGGCGAGTACAGTTTTCCGGGATATGTGCTGTCGATAGATCATGTGCAGGGCGATCCGTTTGCCTCGCCGTCTAAACTTAGCATTAGAGTGAGCGCGAAGAATGCTCAGTTCCCGCAGGAAATGTACGGGGAAAAACATAGAAGAATAGCGCTGCAGGATGAGCTTACACGTAAGTTTGGCAGTGAAGTTATGAGGTTTTCGAGATCAAGCGGTTCAGGCAAAAGCGGAGCCATATCTGTAAGCAGATGCGGACAGGAAGTTCTTGAACGTACTGCGTGCACGATTCTTCCTGAAACTGGTGATATACTTGTGAGATTTGAAGTTGGATTCCCGGCTTACGGAAGGACGATAAACGCGGGTGGATTGGAAAAAATATTATTTGATTTTCTCCCGGAATGTGTGAAGAAATCGTTGATATATAAAAATCTTGACAGTAAAAGGCTCAGAGAGATTGCGGAATTGTCTGATGACAGACAGTATATAAGGGATATGTTGCCTGAGCTGGGACTTTGCGCGTTTGTTGCGGATGGAAGTATATTGCCGCGTGAGTCGGGTGTTTCGTCGCGGCCAATGAAGAACGGGATCAAATTCAAGTCGCCTGAGGAGCTTAGAGTTTCATTAGATCTGCCTCATCATGGAAGGGTGACCGGCATGGGTATCAAAAAAGGCATAACGCTTATCGTCGGCGGCGGGTATCATGGAAAATCCACGCTCTTGAAAGCGCTTGAGATGGGAGTCTACGATCATATCTCCGGTGATGGCCGTGAGTTTGTCATTACAGACAGCACAGCGATGAAGATACGTGCCGAGGACGGACGGAGCATAAAAAACACCGATATTTCAATGTTCATAAACGATCTTCCAAATGGAAAAGATACTGTGAATTTTGTGACTGAGGATGCGAGCGGCAGCACATCGCAGGCAGCAAATGTAATAGAGGCTGTTGAGGCGGGAAGTTTGCTGTTGCTGATAGATGAGGACACAAGCGCGACAAATTTTATGATACGTGATGAACTGATGCAGAAAGTTATACATCGTGATATGGAACCGATAACACCGTTTATAGATCGAATTTGTGAGCTATATACCAGATTTGGCATCTCTACTGTTATTGTTGCGGGCAGTTCCGGATCGTATTTTCGCGTGGCAGACAGCATAATCCAGATGGATCGGTATATCCCCAAAGATATTACCGAATATGCGAAAAACGAGGCGGAAAAGATCTCCGTAATAAGCGAACCGGTCAGACCTGCTCAAATGCCCGGATTTAACAGATGCCCAAAGGCGTCAAAGGAATTCACAAAGGGAGACAGGGTCAAGATCAAGACACTTTCTCGCGATGGGGTAGTGATAAACAGAGAAACAATAGATCTGAGATATTTAGAGCAGATATCAGACAGTGAACAAGTAACCGCCCTTGGATATTGTGTGAAGTATGCTCAGAAGAATATTATTGACGGGAAAAAGAATTTGCGTCAGGTCATAGATGAGATAGAGGATGTTATAGAGAAAAAGTCACTGGCAGCGATATGCGGGAGCCATTCATCGATACCGAATATGGCGCGCCCGAGAAGACAGGAGCTTTTTTCTTGCTTTGACAGATACAGGAGTCTAAGGATATAATAAATATTTAATAAAGGCTCGGCAATTTCTGTATGCCGAGCCTTTGATCATCTTTTTACTGTTTTACGGAGCTTTTCTATCATTATAATGAGCATTGCTGTAAATATGATAAGAAATACCGACATAAGACGTATATCGATATGTTGAGCTATTAAACCGAACAGCGGCGGCATGAATGTGGATCCTATATAGGCGCTTGCCATTTGGATACCTATTATAGCTTGTGAATTTTCAGCGCCGAAATTGAATGGCGTCGAATGTATGATCGAAGGATATACCGGAGCGCATCCGAAACCGATAATAACAAAGCCTGCGAGAGAGGTCGTTTCAAATGGCAGCGCGATGCAGATTATACCTAAACACATTATTGACGCGCCTATACGTATGAGATTAAAATCCCCGATCCTGTTGGCGACAAGCCCGGTAATAAACCTTCCGGCGGTTATCCCGATAAAGAACAGAGAAGCGAAGGCTGCTGCTTTTTCAGCGTCCACTCCTCGGGCTTGAACGAGATAGCTGCTTGCCCATAGCATCACTGTGGATTCTGCGGCACAGTACGAGAAAAATGCTATAAGGATTAGCGGCACTCCGCTTATCGCGATAACAGCTTTTAAAGAAGCGTTTTTGCGTTCATTTTTTCCGGCAGTTTCGGAATTGCGTTTCCAGAGCGGCAGACAAAGAAACATTATTGCCGCAATAGCGATTTGTATGAACGAAACTATCATATAGCCGCCGTTCCAGCTCATGGAGGTCGTAAGAGCGTAGCTCATTATGTACGGACTGATTATTGTGCCAAGTCCCCAGCAGCTGTGAAGCCAGCTCATATGCCGCGATGAATAGTTGAGAGCTACATAGTTATTAAGAGCAGCGTCGATTGCTCCTGCTCCGAGACCATATGGTACAGCCCATAGGCATAGTGAATGAAAGCTGTCTGATACAGAAAAACCGAACAGAGCCGCGGCGGTAAGGAACACGCTTATGGCGGTAACAAGCCCTGCTCCCATTTTGGATGTGAGCTTATAGGACATCAGTCCCGAGATTATCGTTCCTCCGGAAATTATCATTGTGATGATCCCGGCATATGAAGTCGGGGCTCCTATATCGGCGCTCATAACGGGCCAGCCAGAGCCGAGCAATGAATCCGGAAGACCGAGACTTACAAAGGCAAGATATATTGCCGCTAATAAAAGCATATACATAAAAAAACACCTCAAAAGTATAAATTTCATTTTCATAGTCGGCCAGAAGGCGGACGCAGAACATTATACCACGTATGAGGTGTAAAAACAATATCAAATATGAAATTTGTTCTATCTATTTAAAATAAAGACTGCGAGCGTTAAATAACCGGCAAAGATCACCCATAAAAGATACGGGATCTGTAAATAAGCGGCAGCTATACTGATGTTTTTAAATCGTATGATCATCCAAATGATAAGAGCCAAAAGCACCAGGATCCAGATGAACGCGAACAGATATGCCCGCATATTAAAAAATATTATGCTCCAGAAAAAATTTACTGCAAGCTGAAGCCCAAAAACAATGATCGCGCCCCGCGCCATATCCGGCTCATCATCTTTTTGTTTATAGACAAGCGCGGCGCCTATTCCCATAAGTATATACAATATTCCCCATACTATCGGGAATACTATGCCGGGCGGTGAGAGCGGCGGTTTCTCTATAAGCTCATAGGTATTCATATTATTTTTTGTGAAAAGCGCGGAGAGTCCGCCTGCCGCAAGCGAGACTGCTATAAATAGAATATACGGTTTTGCTTTATTCCACATAATGTATCACCCCGATATTATTTATATGCAATATTTCATATATAATACGTATCAAAAGTTTATCATTCGTTATAGTTATTATAGTTATTGAAGAAAAACGGAAAAATATCTTGCATTTTACATTGGATTGTTTTATAATATTGATATCGTTTATATGTTAATTTATTATCTTGATTTATTATAAGGGGAAGACTATGAAGAAATTTATTTATGTTTTTATTACGATGTCTCTTTTGGTTGCATTGTCGTCATGTGTGTCAAGCACGGCAAAAAAAACAGCCGAACAGGGAAAGCTTGCCTTGGCAAGTTCGGATTATGCTACAGCGCTGAACTCATTTAAAATGGCTAAAGATGAAGGATATGATGATGACGAGATAGACGAGACAATAGCTGTTCTTGACGGATATATCAAGGCGGCGGAGGCTGTTGCGAAATCTGATATAACAGCGGCGGAGACCGCGTTGAACGGGCTCCCTGCTACATATACTCATTATTCCGTTGCAATAGAGATAGATAAACTTCGTGACGAAATAAATACAAAAAAAGCGGCAAGCGCTGAGATAGAGAATAAGCTCTCCTCAGCGAGCGCATTGCTCGGCAGCGGTGATTACACGGGCGCGACAGCGGCTATTTATGAGGTGTATAATAATTCCGATGCGACTGATGAACAGCGGGAGAGGGCAGCCGAACTCGAAGCGATACTCAACGCTGCGCAGACTAAGATAGACGACGCGGGAAAAAGCCAGCCTCAGGTGGTATATGTGCCGCAGACATCGTCAAATACTAATGTTATAGCCACATATTATGTTGTGAACTGTAAAGAGAGCATTTCTCTGCGCGAATCGCCTACGACTAAATCCACAGCATTAAAACAGATACCTCTTGGACAGGCGGTAGGTTATATAGAAAACGCAGGCAATGGTTTCTATAAGATAAATTATGACGGTACTGTGGGATACTCTCTTGCCGCATATCTGACTTCTTCAAAGCCGAGCGGCGGGAACGTATATACTTCAGCACGTGTAGTAAATGCGGACGAGTTTATAACATTGAGGAGCAGTCCGTCGACAAAAGCAAGCGAGATAACAAAGATTCCCGCAGGCGCATATGTTACATATCTTGGAGTTGCCAATGGTGATTTTTACTATATAGAGTATAATGGGCTGCGCGGCTACGGACTCAAGTCGTATCTTGATATTACATGATATGATCCGGGATATACTTTGAAATCGCATTGACAGAGCTAAAAGTTTGGGGTATAATATATTTGGAAGGGGAACAAATGGTTTTGTTTTTTGCGAGAGGAGGAAAAAGATATGCCAAGTGCAAAAACCATAGCAGGCGGTGACGGTGATGTATACGTTCCGTTTGAAAAGCGGAGCGGAGAAAGCTCGGTCGTGTATTTTACGAGAGATCTCTCAGCGACTGGTTTGAAAAAGATATTTGATAGGGTGTCAGAGGATCTGACAGGAAAAATCGCAATAAAGCTTCATACCGGGGAAAAGAACGGACCGAATATTATACCGCGTCCATGGGTAAAGGAGCTTGTTGACAGCCGTTTAAATGATGCCTCGATAATTGAGACAAACACATATTATGAAGGTGACAGGGATACCACAGAAAAGCATTTTGAAACCATAAAGGCAAATGGCTGGACATTTTGTCCGGTGGATATAACGGATGCTGAGGGAACTGTGACTTTGCCGGTCAAAGACGGAAAGTGGTTTACAAATATGCACATGGGAAAAAATATTGTGAATTATGACTCATTGCTGGTCCTTACTCATTTTAAGGGACATACAATGGGAGGATTCGGAGGTTCTAATAAGAATATAGGGATCGGCTGCGCAGATGGACATATCGGTAAGGCAATGATTCATACAACGCCCGGTTCGTATGATATGTGGGATATCTCAAAAGAGGAGTTCATGGAAAGAATGACTGAATCGGCAAAAGCCGTGGTTGATCATTTCGGCAGTCATATCTGTTTTATAAATGTGCTGCGCAATATGTCGGTATCATGTGATTGTGAGGGCGTGGCAGCAGAGCCGGTGGTAACTCCTAATATAGGTATAGTTGCATCCAAAGATATATTGGCGGCTGACCAGGCATCGGTGGATCTGGTTTATGCTCTGAAGCCTGAGGATAAAAAGGCTTTAAAAGAAAGAATAGAGTCTCGGCATGGATTGAGACAATTGAGTTATATGAAAGAGCTTGGAATGGGTAATGACAGATATATCCTTAAAGATATAGATAACGATGACAGAGAGATCAACGCATCGAAAGCGGTAGAGAATGTCATACCTTTTGATGAAGATGACAGATGACATTTAAATAACAGCGTCAAAAGCTGCAGATTCCGGTTAGGAGTCTGCAGCTTTTTAATGAGACGATATTGTATAAGACAGTAAATATAGAAAACACCAAAGCTCATTCCGAATGAAATGAGCTTTGGTGGAGCGAGGACTGTTTTTTGCAGTCCGAGTTATAAAGCTGTTACTCATTTGCGGCCGCAATCGGCTGATGGATCCTTCTGACCTTCTTCCAAAAATTCGCATCGCTCCGGAGGATAAAATTCATCCATAGGGAACTGGATCCTGTCAAACAGATCACATGGATTATCATCGGTCGCACCTACGCATTCTTTCTGCGGAACGCAGTAATCGTACGAAGGTATGAGCAGCTGTACACGGCGTTCGAGCTTGATGATAGAGAATACACCCAAGGATACAAATACTCTCTTGCATTCGCCGCCGACGATCAGAGAATCGTCGAATATACGACACACTGAATCGGGTACCGAGGCCAGATCAATGTCATCATCACAGCAGCAGCAATTATTTTGTCTGACATCGACAAGTTTAGCCCCAAGGGCGATCGGATCTACCACCTCGACGACAGCGTGAGGCATATTCGATTTTCTCCAGGTTTCTTCATTGAACGCGTTCTTTTTATCAGACGAATCGAATACTTTGGCATTTCCCTCCGAGCCGAAAAGGATCACTTTCTTGTCAAAGGTAGCCAATCCTTCAACTTCGGTGGGTCTGCACGCGCCGGTAAACACCTGGAGTGTAACCTTAAAGAAGTATTTCAGATCGACAGAATAAAAACCTCTGTTAAAAGGAACATTATCAACATCTGTAAATACCCATATGACCTCTGCTTTTGTACACTTCACATTAAGAGCCCTGTCGACGATCTCCTGTCCGTCTTGGGTCAGATATACTCTCACATTTTCAAGACAGTCTTTGTCTCTGCAGCTGTCAAATATTTTATCTGTATGTACGCAAACGGCTTCACGAAAGTTGGTGCCGCATTCCTGCGCTTCGTTGCATCTTTCCTGCATATATATTCCCCTTTCATTTTTTTGCGTAGTCTGTCTCCGCAGATCTATCACGCAAAATATATTATGTATCAAAAGCAATATACGTTACAAAAAGAGTGCCGCATTACCTTCGTGATCTGACCTATTCTTTTCTGTTCTGTTTTAAAAGTATTCCTCTTGCAATGTCATTCATACTGTCGGTGCTGAGATTAAATCTTTTGCATAATGCGTAAAAAGATGTGATGAGTGTATTTTCAGGATGGTTTTCATATTTTGACATGGTGCCTTTTGATATTCCTATTTCTGATGCAAATTCTATTTGTGTATATCCCATCATTTTTCGGAGCGATTTATAGTTTAATGCTTTTATATCCATTGCGATATCTGTTCCGGTTCCAACGGGAGCATATCCCAACAGTTTTGAAAGAGTCGTTTTATATAAAACAGCCATATCAACAGCCGCTTTCAACGTCATTTCATGTTCTGCACGTTCATATGCTCCTATTGTGCGCTCGGATATACCTAACTTTTTGGCGGCTTCTGCAAGTGTGATATCCGTATTTTCACGATACATACGGATATTGCGACCTATTTGCTTAAGAACAAGATTATTGATCTCGTTACCGTCTTTCATTTCATATGCCCTTCTGTATTATTTATAAGAATATTATAAATGAAAAATGTAGAATAATAAAGAAAATTAAGCTTGTTTTGCTAAACTTTGTTAAAATTTAAGGCGATGAATAATATTAGTTAAAATATGCAGGGTTTAATCTTATAAAAATAATATTTATATATGACTGAAATAAGTATTATAATTATGAGGTCTCACTATGAAATCAATAGTTGTTATCAAATGATGGGCTAAATTGCAAGGACTATAAAGGTCTCCATAAATCGATTCGGAAACATATTTGACAAAAACAGCAATTCGACGACAGTACAGCATCGGCGATCTATGCAAAGAAAAAGCCCGTCAGAGAAAAACTCTCTAACGGACGTGATCATGTCGATTTAGTCAAACATCAGTTTGTTGTATCAAGTTTTATGGTTTCCATTGCGGCTGCAGGCGTATTCGAATCGGATCCTGTCCAGGCGAATATTTTCAAAGTGTCTGTTTCGCTGATATCTACCGGAATGTTTATTTCATCTGAGTCTATCTTTTTCTGCGTTATCCCTATAAGTATGCCGTTTTCATCATAGTTTGCAACATATGCGACAGATGAATCCGGTATTTTATCAAAACTTATATCAAGCGATCCGTCACTGCCGTTTTCCAATGTTAAAACGCATTGCATATTTGTATCAAAGATCTCATCTGAAGGATCGTTGGGCTCATAATTGTTTTCAGGCACGGACGGAAGTTCGTAAAGAAAATATTCAGCGGCCCCGGTGGGCAAGTTGGGTATATGCGTGTCAAAGAAATCCTGTCCGACAGCAAAGTATGTATAGTTCATCGGAACGTATGCGTCATCCCATGTCAAATCAAAGTTGTAGAAGTTACCGTCATCCATTTTGATCATATTCCATGCGTGCCCGCCCCAGCCAGCGCCGCCGTCACCTTGACCTACAACATATATATTATCTATATGAAGCGCGTTTAGGAGGAGTGACAATGTCTTAGCGTATCCTTCGCAGACTACGTTTGTTTCAGGATCACCGTCAAGCACGCCTATTATTGAATGGGCATATTCTGTGTCGAGCGGTATCCCTGCTTCATCATAAGCGTATTCGACTGTTTCAGCGATATGATCGTATACGAGTTTTACTGTATCATACACATTTTGAGGATCTGCTTCATTTATTTCTTCTAAAATCTCTTTTACAGATGCCTCTATAAGTCTGTCCGTTTCAGAGCGTTCATTACCCTCATTATGATCATCGCATAAAAGAAGCATCAGATAAGCGTTTCCCGCAAATACACATTCGGAAGGAAGCCAATAAAATTCCGGATGATCGTGTCTGAAATTAAAATATACTTCCATGACTTCGTCATCGCTGAGACCGAGATCGGGAAGAACGATAAATTGTGAGTAAAACTTTGATATCACATCATTGGTTATTAAAA
This sequence comes from uncultured Clostridia bacterium, assembly GCA_904395315.1. Classification (GTDB taxonomy): domain Bacteria; phylum Bacillota; class Clostridia; order UBA1381; family UBA1381; genus Ornithomonoglobus. The sequence goes on along the minus strand of CAJFNT010000137.1, from coordinate 3,553 downwards.
TCTGTCCGCTTTCATTGGCGAATTGTGATAAAGATTCATAACTTAAAAAGTCTTTACTTGAAGCGGCGATCTTCTGACAGCTTTTCAATATCCTGAGATATAACGCTTTCCTTTGTTCAGGATCTGATCTTTTTTCCATGTCTTTAAATGAATAATTTCCGCCGTAAGAATAAAAATCTGCCGCGCTGCCGCTGCTGTCTTCATTTGAAAACAGATCAAGATCTTCTTCTCCGGGGATATATGTAAATTCAGAAGCGCTGTATTGCTCGGTGGCACCTGTCGGCAATATCCCATCGGCGTATACGCTTCCGCTTGCCGTTGTCAAAACTGCAGCTAACATGCCTATCAGTATCTTGTTCATTGTCAGTCTCCTTTTTATTGATTCTTGTTTAATATAAATGATCATCATGTATATATATTTTACCATTAAATATTATACATGTCAATCTCTAACATTGAACAAAAATACAATTTTTTTTAATATAGTTTGGTACAGTTTACAGAACGGTGTTCTCTAACTTACCGATCTTTTCTATTTCGCATGTGACTTTGTCTCCGCGTTTTAAAAATTTGGGCGGATCAAATCCCATGCCCACGCCCGCGGGAGTTCCGGTTGCTATTATAGTTCCCGCTTTCAATGTCATCCCGGCGGACAGATCCTCGATGATGTAAGCCGGATCAAAAACCATATAATCTGTAGTGCTGTCCTGTCTGAGTTCTCCGTTCACATAGCTTTTTATATATAGTTTTGGCGGAAAGCTTATTTCATCAGCTGTCACTATGCATGGACCCATTGGGGTGAACCCGTCGAGGCTTTTGCCGAAATACCATTGCTTGTGCCTCGTTTGAAGATCTCTGGCGCTGACATCATTTATTATAGTATATCCGAAGATATATTCGGCGGCATTTTCCTTTTTTACATTCAATGCGTCTTTGCCGATTATGAATGCGAGCTCGCACTCATAGTCAAGCTTTGATACGATATCAGAATGAGATATTATGTTCTCTCCCTGAGCCACAGCTCTGTTTACGCGTTTTGAAAAATATATTGCGTTTGGCTGATCTCTTAAGAATGCTTCTTTATTATATTTAGCCGCTTCTTCACCATGTTTTGCATAGTTGATCCCGAGACATATGATATCCTGCTCGGGCCGGGGGATAGGAGCGGAAAGCACCGCATCGTCGATTTTAACAGCGTTATTGCGGGATACGGTTATATTGTTCCCGCGAATAAGCGAAAGCATCGTGTCATATCCCTCTATAGGATAAATATATCCGTTATCTTCTGCGCCTATATGTTCTTTTCCGTTGAATAGATATGTGTAAAGTTTCATTTTCTTTCCCCTCGAAGTTCTTTTATAAGGCCTTTGCAGCCTTTTAATATGTCTCTGTATGTTGTTTCAAAGTCATGAGTATACCATGGATCGGCAATATCCCCGGATTCACCTGCAAATTCAAGTAATTTATGTACTTTTTTATCGGGATCCCCTCCAGAGATCCTCAGAATATTTTTTATATTCCAATCATCCATGCCGATGATATAATCATATTCATCGTAATCAGCACGAGTCATCTGAACAGCGCGCTTTCCTGCTGTGGATATGCCCTTGCGTTTCAAGAGACCGGATGTGCCGGGATGCACACCATTTCCTATCTCTTCGGTGGATGTCGCAGCCGAGGCGACAAAAATATCATCTTCGCTTCCAAGCATATCTTTCAATACAAATTCAGCCATAGGGCTCCTGCATATATTGCCGTGGCAGACAAAAAGTATTTTTTTCATATGTCAAGTACCTCCTAAAAAGCAGTATTCTACCCCGATTTGCCCCGTTTTGCCTAGCATATCGAAGCAGTTATATCAGTCCCGACTCTGTCATGAAAATACGAAACGGGGCAAGATACGGCAAATCAATGCCGTCAAAAGTAGTAAAAACATAGTAGAAATCGCGGTGATTACTACTGTGGGATTTTCCGATAGACTGGAAGTTATATCATTAGCTCACTATAGTACGTTTGATGTTTATTAGATATTTGTATATCTATTTTTGTTTATCCATAAAAATATTAATAGGTACCGTTTTTAACTTTTTCATGAGTCCTGGAGTAATAATTCGATCTTCCTTCGGAGTATTCCAATAACCGTCTAAATAATTCAATAATATTTTCGAATACCTCTGTTGTTCTTTCCAGTATTCCTTAAGATCCTTTTCAAATGTAGGATCCGGGTCCCTATATACTCGACACAATATTGCTCGTCTCGTATTATACGAGTATTCTCTTGAGAACGTTTCACGGAAATCAGCAGGTATTTTTCTTAATGCTTTAGGCAAGCGCAGAATAGGAACTGTATAATAATATGGTATACTTCTTGATTTTGCTGCAAAAAGAATTCCTACTCCATAACTCATTATATTTGTTTTCTGTGTTTTTTGAAACTGTTCTCTTTTAGAATTTAACTCCTCATTATTGATGATATGATTAATATCTTCAATCTTTTTAGCAAGCAATCGTTCGTCTGCGCTAACATATTGATATTTATTAAAGATTTCAATGATACTCTCGTCGCATATTCTATCTGGCAGTTTGCCGAATAGCTTTGCATCATAAAAAAATATCATCTTCCGGGGAGACATTGGAAGAAAAATAACTTCTCCAATCGAACCCAAACCAGCACTATCAATACCCAATGGATTTATAATAATGACCGGAACATCAGATGTAATGAATTCCCGATTCGATTCATTAGTAATAATCTTCATTTCCAAATCATGAATTGTAGGTATAAGTTCTTGTACAATTGACAATCCAATCTCAGGGGTGATTTCATTTTGAATTTTATTATCAAGATGCTCCTTAACAAAATCTTCATCAGCTACATCTCCAAATTGTAGATTTAAAATGCTTTTCATCATCGTGGCTGCCATTTCATGGTTATGAGACAGCATTGCCTTAGTTCTACTAATTTGGTATATAACAAATTCTCTTATACTTTCAATATCATCTAATGTGAAGTTTTCATCAATCGCACTCTTTAACGACTTGCTCCATTTTATTTCCATATTAGCCAGCTCATTTTCTATTTTACCATCTTGATCATAAAAATGATCTTCTGAACATATAGAATTTGTAGGTATATTTTCCTTAAGCATATTATCCTTGAACTGGTAAAATGAAGTTAAGACTTTTTCTTTCTTTGTACCTTCATTTTTAACATTAGCAAAATACTTCATATAAAACCTTGGTACATAATGTTGATTTAATGTGATTTGCACAGACTCACCCCTAACAATAATAATTATCATCACCGTCCTTTCAATTTCCTCTCCATGCTTCAATTATACTACATCGCCGACGGTACTTCAAGTATAAAATCAAACTATCGCACGTATTTTCTATATCAAAAAAGCACCTCAGCCTGAGCAAAAGTGACGTGATAGTTATATTGACCTAAAAAGGACGGCTTGGAGTCATTTTTCAAAATCCCATTCAAACAATTCATTTGGAGTAACATCAAAAAATATGCACATAGCCTCTATATTTTCATATCGTATAG
>CAJFNT010000136.1 GCA_904395315.1 uncultured Clostridia bacterium | reverse complement strand
GCCGCGGAAAGCCTTGGGAACATCATCTCACTCTATATCGACCTGCATGACGGCACTGTTTCATGCGCGGCGGTATCTGACGGCGAAACCGCATACTACTCGTCCGCATCCATGACTGAGGCAGACATACTCTCCGCCTTGAAGGAAACGCTTAAAAATGGATCGATAAAAAAATATGTGTGCGGGATAAAAGATTCTATGGTCGCTCTCAGTGAAAAAGCAAAAATAAACGGTATCGCTTTTGACTGTTCTATAGCGGCATATCTGGTAGATCCCTCAAAAACATATGATATGGACAGTATAACATCAGGTTACCTCGGAATATATATAGAAAACCCGGAACAGACCCAGCTTTCATTTTTCGATGATGACAAGTCTTCCGATCTCGCCGGGCGTTATGCTCTTATAATTTTTGAGCTTCAGAAAAAATTATCTTCACTTATAGAAGAAAACGGTCAACACGAGCTCTATTATAATGTCGAACTGCCGCTTATTGAGGTCCTCGCCTCCATGCAGACACTCGGATTCAAGCTTGACACAGACGAAATAACACGGTTCGGCGAGATGCTTTCCGAAAAAATAAGCATGCTCGAAACAAGGATATATGATGAGGCGGGAGAAAAATTCAACATAAACTCTCCCAAACAGCTCGGAGTGATATTGTTTGAAAAGCTCCAGCTGCCCGGCGCAAAAAAGACCAAAAACGGGTACTCCACAAAAGCTGAGATACTCGAAAAATTAAAACCTATGCACCCGATCGTGCGTGATATTCTCGAATACAGAACATACACCAAGCTGAAATCAACATACTGCGACGGTCTTACAGCTCTTGTAAATCCTGATACGCACCGCATACACTCTATCTTCAACCAAACAGCTACGGTCACAGGACGCCTGAGCTCCGCAGAACCTAATCTGCAGAATATACCGACCAGAACCGAGCTCGGAAGAGAGCTCAGGAAAACATTTATCGCGAAAGACGGCTGTGTGCTCGTCGATGCCGATTACTCGCAGATAGAACTGCGCATCCTCGCGCATCTCTCTCACGATGAGACCATGATAGACGCATTCAGGAACGGAGCCGATATACATGCCGTAACAGCATCGAAGATACTGAATATACCGCCTGAACAGTTGACCAAAGAACAGAGAGGCAGCGCAAAAGCGATAAACTTTGGCATCATATACGGAATGAGCGAATACACTCTTGCTCAGGATCTTGGTATAACCTACAAGCAGGCCAAACAGTATATGGACGATTATTTCACCAAATACAGCAATATAAAGGAGTATCTTGATTCCGAAAAAGAATTCGCGCGCGAGCACGGCTTTGTAAAAACAATAATGAACAGGATCCGATATATTCCGGAATTAAAATCCACTTCATCACAAATGCGGTCATTCGGCGAGCGAGCCGCCATGAATACGCCTGTGCAGGGCAGCGCTGCCGATATAATAAAGCTTGCAATGGTCAAAGTATACAATCGCCTCAGGAAAGAGGAACTAAAAGCGCAGCTTATATTGCAGGTGCATGATGAACTGATCGTGGAAACGCCGTTTGACGAGGTAGACCGTGTAAAAGAAATATTGAAGCATGAAATGGAGAATGCGGTCACACTTGATGTTCCGCTGGTAGTTGATATGTCGGAGGGCGCAAGCTGGTTTGACGCAAAATAAAGGAGAATTGGATATATGAAAATAATTAAATTGATCGCCGCTGCCGCGGCAATAGCAGCTTTATGCTCATGCGCGGATAACGGTACATCCGAAGGCGCAAACGAAAACGGAAAAATACAGGTATATACATCATTTTACGCAATGTATTCTTTGACATCCGAGATAGCGGGTGATTCTGCCGATGTTTATAATCTGTGTCCGACCGGCTCGGAACCGCATGATTTTGAACCCACCGCTTCCGACATGGCAAAGCTCTCCGAAGCCGATGTTTTCATCTACAGCGGAATGGGAATGGAGCCTTGGACAGATTCCGTAACAGAAACGCTTTCCGGCAGTGACATCGTTATTACAGAGACATCAGCAAATGTTCCGCATATCACAGCGAACAATGATCCTCATGTCTGGCTCGATCCCGAGAACACCTATGCACAGCTTGAAGCTATAGCAGACGCGCTCATATCAGCGGATCCGGAAAACAGCGGATCCTATACAGCGCGGCTTGAAAAGTGTAAAAATAAGATCGATCGTCTAAACGATGATTACAAGACCGCCGCCGAAGGATTCGTATCAAATACGATAATCACATCGCACGAGGCTTATCAGAATCTCTGCGATGCATACGGACTTGTTCAGATGGGGATAAACGGAGTTGATAATTCGGAAGATCCCACCCCTGCCCGTATGGCGGAAATAGAAGGTTTTATAAATGAAAACAATATAAAATATATATTTACAGAGCCACTCTCAACGAGCAAGATCGCCGAGACAATAGCCGGCGACACAGGCTGCGGTATATTGACCCTTGATCCGTTCGAGGGAAATACAGAGGGCAAAGATTACTTCACAGTGATGTACGAGAATCTTGAAGCGCTCAAAACGGCTCTGAGTTGAGCCGGCTGACATTATTGAAAGGATCTCACAATGAAAGAAGAGATAATACGCGTTGAAAACCTTACATTCGAATACCCTGATACAGCGGTTTTAAAAAATGTAAATTTCACTCTCTACAAAGGGTATTTCCTTGGTATCATAGGCGCCAACGGAGCCGGTAAATCAACGCTTATAAAATTGATACTTGGCCTGCTTCCCTATGAAACAGGTAAAATAACACTGTTTGGCACAGAACTTGAAAACGTACGAAACAGGATAGGCTATGTTTCACAAAAGGCAAATTCATTCAACACAGACTTTCCCGCAACTGTTCTTGAGGTCGTCCGCGCGAATCTGTTCTCCGGCAAAGGCCTTTTCAAGCGTTACACCAAAGATGATGACAAACGCGCCCAAGAGGCTCTCGCGCTCGTCGGTATGAGCGAATATACAAACAAGCTCATAGGCTCGCTGTCCGGCGGACAGCAGCAAAGAGTATTCATTGCGCGCGCGCTCGTTTCCAGACCTGATCTGCTGCTTATGGATGAACCGACCGTAGGCATAGACGCATATTCAGTGAAGGAGATAATGTCGATAATAAAAAAACTTAACAAAAGCGGGATAACAATAATCATGACAAATCATGATACTCCGGCTCTCCTTGAAGCTGCCGATAAATTACTTATATTCTGCGAACACGGATACGAAGAGTTTGTGAACAAATCGGATCTTTCAGCTGAAAGAGCTGCTGATATTCTTGCGGGAAAGAGGGTGCATAAGCATGGGTAATATATTCGCATACGACTTCATGATAAAGGCTTTCGCAGCCGCGGCGCTGATCGCGGCTGCCGCGCCGTGTATAGGTCTGCCAATCGTACTCAAGCGTTTTTCGGCGATAGGCGACGCCGCTTCTCATTCCGCGCTCGGAGGAATAGCTTTCGGACTGCTTATCGGTATAAATCCGATAGTAGGGGCGGTTATCTTCTCAATAGCCGCGGTATTGAGCATAGAAGCTTTGCGCAAAAAATTCGGTAAATATTCCGAGATCGCCACAGTGGTCGTCATGTCTGCCGGCATTGGGCTTACAGCAGTGCTTTCAGGCTTTATAAAAAACAGCTCAGCCAACATAAACAGTTTCATGTTCGGCTCTATAGTCGCCATATCCGATTTTGAACTCATCTTGACCATCATACTCTGCGCTGTGGTAGTAGGAACAACTATGCTGTTGTACAAAGAAATATTCGCAATAGCGTTTGACGAGGAAGCGGCTCAGCTCTGCGGTATACCTGTGAAAGCTGTAAATTTCGTTTTAATGCTGCTCACGGCACTCACCGTTGCAGTCGCTTCAAGGATAGTCGGAGCTCTTATGATATCGTCGCTGCTTGTTATCCCCACCGCGTCAGCGATGCTCATATCAAAAAGCTACAAAGGCACACTTATAAGATCTGTCATATTCGCGGAAATATTCACTATAGCCGGACTGTTTATATCATATTACTGTGATCTGCGTCCGGGAGGAACGATCGTGCTTATAGGCACCGCAGTGCTTGTTGTCACTGCGTTACTGCACAAGAAAAAATAGTCCGATATGCCGTTTGCGGCAGGCGGCGAACATCATTAGGCAAACGGGATCCGCCGCAGTCCCGCCCGTCGGAAAGGGTCAAAGGTGAACATCATGATCTACACAAAACTTACAAGACTTGCAATGCGAATAGCCTACGACGCGCACAAGGATCAGGTCGATCTGAGCGGAGTCCCGTACGTGTTTCACCCGTTCCACATAGCGGAACAAATGGAGGACGAGAGAACAACGGTCATAGCTCTGCTTCATGACGTCGTGGAGGACTCGAAATACACGTTTGAGGATCTTGAGATCTTCGGTTTCGGCGATGACATACTCCAGCCGCTGCGGCTGCTTACCCGGATACCTGGCGAGTCTTACGAGAAATACATAAAAAGGCTGTGCTCAGATCCCACAGCAGTAAAGGTAAAGCTTGCCGATCTCGAACACAACCTTGACGATTCCCGCTGCGAAAAACAGGATGAGCACATCCTGCGTCTGCGGAAAAGATACGAAAAAGCCCATGAATATATAAAAAACGCATCCGAACAGCATTGATCACGCTGTTCGGATGTTGTCACAACATCGGCCCATCCGCTTTTTAACGCTCTGTTGCGCATTCATTCAACAATTTCACAGCAGCAGAGCGGCCGCATTTCATCAAGATTATTCCATATCATTATTTTATCCCCCAAAGCAGGAGATGTTGTAAATGATACATCATTTTCTCCTATACTGATTTGACTTGTATCTGATATTTCTATAGATCTAAGAGCGCCATTTTCGTCATAGGCTGTCTTTACTATAACTGCTTCTGTTTCAATATCAGAGCTGACCGTTATTCCATCGTCATCGGCATTTATAATTATTCCTTCGGTCTCCGCCGCCGGATCATCATCCGGCTCTGCATAAGGATCATTCATCAGCTCGATTTCCGCCAGCTGTAGCCTGTACCCATCAGCTGTCTGTGACAGCTCTGTAGCATTTAATCTCACATACTTGGCATCAACGTTATCAAATACAAATTCTTGTACCCCAATAACAGGTCCATTGCTTTTATAGTCATTCTTCTCTGCAACTGTGGTCCAAATCTCACCGTCATTGGATACTTGGATCTCGAAATCTACCGGAAATCCCTGTCCGTTATCCAATCTGTTGCTGACAGGGTATAGCTTCACGGTGTTAATACTCTCCGTCTTATCAAGCTCTATTTGCACCCAGACATTATTAGCTGCCGTTTCAAACGCTTCACTTCTGTATCCCAGATTTGACATCCCGAACTCTGTTCCGCTGATATCCCCCCTGTCAAAGGATAATCTGTATCCATCAGTAAGCTTTTCCGTCCCCCACTCTTCGATCAAATATTCATCTCCGTTTTCTTCTGTCGTTTGCTCCCATACATTGCTGAAATCAAAGTCTTCTAATGTTGAATTATATCCAACAACACCGTTTTTACCAACAGAATTTGATGTCACTTCTCCTCCATACGCCACATTAATTACCGGCTCGGGCTTCTCGGCAAGCGTTTCTTCAAATAAAGGCTCATCTGTCGGCTCAAGTATAATTTCAACAACACTGTACGCAGGCATAGTTAATGTATCGGTATATTGATCCATACCCTCAATGATTTTTACCCTTTCATCCGGAAGCTCGTGGGGTGTAATGCTGTATCCTCTGTACCCATCCGCATAATCCTTATAATAATTGCCGCTGTCGGTGTTTATTTCCCTTACTGTCATTTTTACATTGCTGTTTGCATAAGGCAAGTTTTTAATATCAACAGATATTTCATTTTCAATATCCGAATAATTGAATGCCAGCAGTGTTACACGGCCGCTATCACTGTTTTTGCTCACAAAGCCCGCTGTCATTTTACTCCGATCCAATAACATATCCGCTTCAGAAGTTATTATCTCCGATTCCAGATCACTATAAAACCTAAACGTATTGGCGGCTGATTTTCTGTGACCATCTATTGTATACAGCCCGGAATCCCCATTCATACGGTTTCCCGGAGTTATCGCATCAGATGGTGTGAAATAGAATACATAATCCACATTATCCTGCGTGATTGCAGAAGACAGTCGTTTTGCAATATACGCCGCATTTGCATTGGTATCTTTATGAGATCCGGCTGTTCCTACTGTCCAATCATAATTCCATTCAGAAAATATGACCGGGATCCCTTTTCTCTCCGGAGCAAGCTCCTCCAGCTTCTCAATATATGAATCCGCCGCCGTGAAATCCGTCACACCATTATAAACGTGTATCGATAAGAAATCCAAGGGCACTTCAGGATTGTTTTTTAAATATGTATAAAATGTTGTTTTCCATGTTTCATCCTTGTTTACATCACCGTTTCTGTAGCCTATGCCGCCCACCTTCGCATCCGGATCGATCTCCTTCACCGCTTTTGCGAACAGTCCATATTTCTCACAGATATGTGATACATTTCCCATATGACGATCCTCAGGCTCATTGTCCGATTCCCAATACCAGCCGGTATATCCCAGGTCCTTATAATGCTGCACAACAGCTTTTACGCTTTCTATATATCCATTCAGCTGCTCCGCACTCATTCCGCTGCTGTTCTCGCCGCGCTTTCCCGTTCCGCCAAGCACCGACGGAATAGCATTCATGCACATATATGGGGTCATACCTTTTTCCAATAGCGGAAGGATAGCCGCATCCAGGAGGGTGAAATCAAATTGTAAGCTGCCGTCTTCATCTGCCGAAACAACATGATAGAATTGATCTGATAATATCCAGTCCATTCTGACCATATTTATTCCATCTTCCTGGAGCTTATCATAAAGCGACGGCATCCAGTATTGATTTCTATTGATCAGATATCCGCCCCGCGATACATTCAAAAGCTTATCGCTGTTATATACACCGCTGACTGCATTATAATCGCCATTGATCCTATACTCTAAAGTTTCCTCTTCATCAGTTTCCAAAAGCACTACATCATCTATATATATTGTCGCGCCGCTTTCAAAAAAACCTACAACGTATTCCTTTGTGTATTCACAATCAAAAACAACAGATACGTCACCCCAGCTGTCGCACCAATCAAAGCCATTGCTGATCACCTTTACGGCATTTGATCCCGGCCAATCGGTCTCACCATCGTAAAAACCCATATTCACACTGGAATAAAACTCCGTTGAATATAACTGCGCTGACAGCTTATATCGCTTTCCTGCCTCCAATACTACTCTTTGACCTATCATTCCGTCAGATATCTTTACAGAATTAGTGCCGGTCTTGGCAATAATATTATCAATACCTATTTCTCCGGCCGTTCCATACCCGTACCAGTTCTCTCCGCCGGTAAACTTCCACGAGTTATCAGAACAAAGCTCTCCGCTTTCAAAGCTATGATCTCTTAAAAGATTATCTCCCATACCTGGATCCGGCGATACGCCCGGTGTCTCATTCGGCTGCTCAGGCGTTTCGCTTGCCGGAGCACTGCTCGGCTCATCAGACGGTTCATCCGGCGCTTCTGCTGTATCGCTCTCGCGCATCGATACCTCATCTACGTATACAGTCGCTTTTAATCCATAGAACCCTATCACATATTCCTGTGAATTCTCACAGTCAAACTCTATACTTATACTCTGCCAATCATTCTCCCAATCAAAATTCATCGTTTCACTTTTTACAACGGAATTTCCGGGCCACACAGCAGTTCCGTCATATATCACAATATTTGCTGTCGAGTTAATTACTGTAGGATAAAAAGCCGCGGACAGCTCGTATTTCTTTCCAGCCTCCAGCGTTATCTTCTGAGCCGCAACACCATCATTTATCATCACCGAGACGTTTCCGTCTTTCACTATCCCGTCTTCCGTACCGACAGTTCCTTCACCATACCAAATTCCGGCATCGGAAAATTTCCACCCGCTCGATACTAATTCCGTGTTTTCAAAGCTGCCATCAATAAGCAAATTATCCGGTAAAACATTATCCGTCTCGGCATATGAAAGCGTTATTCCATTTACAAGTACCATAAAAACAGTAAGCATTGATAATATTTTTTTCATACAGCTACCTCTCCTTTATAAATATTTAGTTAGTGCCGCACTTGCTTTATTTATATTTTAGCATTTACCTAACTTAATAACAATAGAATATTTTGATTAGTTGTGGTGCTATATTGATATTTTAATTGACAAAAAAGATTGATTATGATATATTCTTAATATAACACTATAGGGGGAAAGCTAATGGATACTATCGAAAATGTCAAATTGGTTTCTTGTGATATGCTAAGTAAAGCAACACCTGTTATAATGGATCACTCCGGTCTGCCCGGCAAGCCCCAAAAAGGGTATTACGATTGCTTCGTTATTGCATACGCCGCATACAGCTCGGGGATACTGACATATTCACATGATAAGACATTACAAATCAATGAACATGATATACTATTCATGAAGCCCAATTTTATACATTCTTTGTATTATGCAGACAGATTTATGGAGTTGTATTACTGCAAGGTATTGCCTCAGCATATGCTGTCCATAAAGGGATCTATTATACGCAATTTCCCTAAAGGTAAAATGTATTTTGATGATATGGATTTTATGATCGTCCATGATCTTCCATCACTCAGCATTCGAAATATTTTTGTCACTATGATTGGCGAATACATGTCCAACAGTGCAGGACATACTGAATTATTAAATGCTTATTTGATAATATTACTGTTTAATATATTCAGGCTGGATAAAAGCGAGAGTAGCCTTCTTAAAACTTCAGATAACAAATGGGTCGGTGCGACCGTTCAATACATTTATCTGCATATATACGATAAAATCAGTATATCCGAACTCGCAAAAATCCACAATATAACCCCAGAGCATTTATGCAGGACCTTTAAAAAACATATGAGTATGACAATATCCCAATTCATCACTCAAACACGAATAAATAAATTAAAAGATATACTAAAAAATACAAACCGTTCGATCCGATCCGCAAACGAGCTTTTTGATCTGGACAGCGCGTATCTTCAAAAATGCTTTAAAAAAGAAGTAGGTATGAGTATGACTGATTACTGGAATAAATATCACAAATAAAAAATCCCTTGGCATTCGCCTCGGGATTTTCTTTATTACTGTGCTTTTTTCTGCTCTATATTCACGCCGATCCTGATGTTTGCACTGTAAGGGTTGAGCGCGAACGTATCTACGTCCTTCATGCCCTTCATTATATTCAGGCACTGTCCGAGCGGCATATTTACCTTAGGAGTCTTCTTTCTGAGATCTTCAGGGATCTCATCCTCACCTGAGAATATCGGGAACACCTTTTTGCCTGTGTTGTCGGTAAGAAGCACCGGATTTATATGGATAGGACCTTCAAGCTTGACCTGTCCGCCCTGCTTCATCTTCTCCTGATTTTCCTTACTCGTTATTATCTGAGCCGGTACACACACAAGTGTCTGTGGCTTCTGCAGGCAATCCATTACAAGCTTCAGATTCTCCTGCGATTTGTCCTGCTGGAATTTTTTTATTACAGCTTTCAAATTTTCCATATTGATAGGCGCGTTTATCCCCACTTTTGCGCCTCCAGGTATCTCCGCGCCTCTTGCCTGCTGCGCTCTTGCAAGGACCTCCTGAGCCTTTCTGATCTCCTCTTCTGTCGGCATACCTGCAGGAACACTCTGCTGTTCTGCCGCAGAATTGCTCGCCTCTGCCGCAGCCTGTTCCATTTGAGCATGACGCTCCTCACGAGCCTCTTCCATAGTCTCTTTTATAAGATCAAGTGTAGAGCTTTCTTCTGTATTCTCCGTCTTTACTTCATCTATCTTATTCGCTTCCTCTGCTTCATTTTTCTTTTTCTTTCCGAAAAGTGCCATTTCTTTATCTCCTTTCAATTATCGGGATCACCCGCTTATTTTACAACTATATTTACAAGCTTGCCCGGGACCGCTATTACCTTTACAACATTCTTTCCTTCAATAAGCGACTTTATTCTTTCCGACTCAAGCGCGACATTCTGAAGTCCGTCACGATCAAGTCCCGCCGGGACCATAGCTTTGTCGCGGATCTTTCCATTTATCTGAACAACTATCTCTATCTCATCGTCAACTGTTTTTGCCTCGTCATATTCAGGCCACGGATGCAGTGAGAGAAGACCTCCATCACCATACATCTCCCAAAGCTCTTCCGTCATATGCGGTGAGACAGGATTGAGAAGAGTTATGAGTGTGAGATACTCGCCCTTTGTTATCGATCCCTTTTTAGTTACCTCATTTACAAATGACATCATTGCGGCGATCGCCGTATTGAACTTCATGCGTTCAAAATCATCGCCCACTTTCTTTATTGTCTTGTGTACAGACTTTTCAAGATCTTCACTGTACCCCTCTTCATCCGTCATTATCTTCTGCAGGTTCCATACCTTCTCAATAAACTTATAACAGCCCTTGAGACCTTTCTGTGACCAAGGTGTGCTCTGATCGAATGCTCCAAGGAACATTTCATACATCCTGAACGCATCAGCGCCGACCTCATTCACCACATCATCGGGATTTATAACATTGCCTCTCGATTTTGACATCTTCTCCCCATTCTCTCCGAGAATCATACCATGCGATGTGCGCTTCATATATGGTTCTTTAGTGGGAACGACTCCGATATCATAGAGGAATTTATGCCAGAATCTTGAATAAAGGAGATGCAGAGTCGTGTGCTCCATGCCTCCGTTATACCAATCGACTGGAGTCCAGTAATCAAGCGCCTCCTTAGACGCCAACGCTTTATCGTTGTGAGGATCCGCATAACGCAGGAAATACCAGCTTGAACCAGCCCACTGCGGCATCGTGTCCGTCTCGCGTTTCGCAGGTCCGCCGCAGCAAGGACATGTTGTATTTATCCATTCCGTTGCATGTACAAGCGGCGATTCTCCATTCTCACCCGGCTTGAATTCCTTCATATCGGGCAGAACCAATGGGAGCTCATCCTCGGGGACCGGAACATATCCGCACTTATCACAATGCACTATCGGAATAGGCTCGCCCCAATATCTCTGACGAGAGAACACCCAGTCACGAAGCTTATAGTTGACTTTTCTCTTACCAAGACCTTCTTTTTCAAGATAATCTATCATGGCCGGTATAGCATCCTTTACCTTCATACCGGTCAGGAATCCTGAATTCACCATGGTGCCTTTATAAACATCGGTATACGCCTCCTGCTGAACATCTTTTCCTCCGGAAACGACTTCAACGATCGGCAGACCAAACTTCTTTGCAAACTCCCAGTCACGTGTATCATGCGCAGGAACAGCCATTATAGCACCCGTTCCGTAAGTAACAAGAACATAATCCGAAACAAATACAGGGATCTCTTCGCCTGTCACAGGATTTATTGCCTTTACACCTTTGAACATTACTCCGGTCTTCTCCTTCGCAAGCTCAGTTCTCTCAAATTCCGACTTTCTGGCTGCCGCTGCCTGATACGCTTTTACCTCGTTATAATTCTCAAGTTTATCGGCAAGTTTTTCTATAAGAGGATGTTCCGGCGATATTACGGTATAAGTCGCTCCGAAAAGCGTGTCGCTTCTCGTTGTATATACAACCATATCATCCCCGGTGGTAAGCTTAAAGGTCACCTCCGCCCCCTCGGATCGGCCTATCCAGTTCCTCTGCTGTGTTTTTATCTTCTCAAGGAAATCTATGTCATCAAGATCATTTATAAGTCTCTCAGCATACTCTGTTATCTTCAGCATCCACTGGCTCTGGCGCTTCTGTATAACCTCTCCACCGCAGCGCTCGCATACGCCGTTTACTACCTCTTCATTTGCAAGTCCGACCTGACATGAAATACACCAGTTTATAGGCATCTCCTTTTTATATGCAAGTCCCTTTTTGAAGAGCTGGAGAAAGATCCACTGTGTCCATTTATAATAATCAGGATCTGTCGTATTGATCTCTCTCGACCAATCGAATGAAAATCCGAGCATCTTAAGCTGACGCTTGAAATTAGCCACATTCTTAGCAGTGATGACCGCAGGATGGACATTGTTTTTTATCGCATAGTTTTCCGCCGGCAAACCAAACGCGTCCCATCCTATCGGATAAAGCACATTGTAGCCCTGCATACGTCTTTTTCTTGCTATTATGTCCATTGCCGTATAACTTCTCGGATGACCTACATGGAGTCCTTGTCCGGAAGGATACGGGAACTCTATAAGCGCATAAAATTTTTCCTTATCGGAACCGTTTACAGCCGCAAAAGCGTTTTCCTTGTCCCATCTGTCCTGCCATTTCTTTTCGATCTTTTTAAAATCATACTCTTCCATTTTACCCTTGTGTTCCTTTCATTACTGTGATCGGAAGACTGTGATGATACACCGTCAATTCCGTCTGATCCGTGATCAATCTTCGGATCTTTCCTCAGATTTTACAGCTGTGCCGGCTTCATCCCAAAGACGCTCTATCCCATAGAACTCTCGGACTTCCTGCTGCATTACATGCACGATCACATCGCCGTAATCCATAAGTATCCATGATCCCGAACTGTAGCCCTCTTTATGGAGAACTACTATGCCCTGTCCTTCGAGCTGTTCCTCTACTTCATCAACACACGCCCTGACCTGGACCGTTGATTGACAAGAAGCAACAACGAAATAATCTCCCAAGGATGTCTGTTTCGATACATCCAAAAGCTCGATATTTGACGCCTTCTTGTCGCTCAAAGCCTTCATTGCCGCATTGGCTTTCTCAAGACTTGTCATAATATTTGTCTCCCTTCATAAAAAGGTTTTATATTCGATTAAAACCGTTATTTTCTTTCTTCAACCGACCGCAAAACCACTGTTTCGCCGTCACTTATCTTTGTTTTCTATAAGCAAGGCATTCCATGCATCAAGAGTGTTCGGATGCACTATTGCCCCTTTTTCTATATTGAATGTTAATGTCTGTCTGAGCGCCTCTCTGTATGCCGCATCCATATCTTTAGCCGAAAGCGCGCGGAGCAGCTCCACTCCGTCATATTTGCGTCCCGGTTCTGTCATATCGGCGACATATATTATCTTGTCAAGCAGACTCATATTCCCGCAGGCCGTTGTATGATACCTTATAGCATCAAGCATCTCCGGATCGCTTATCCCATACTCGTGCTCCGCCAATGCGGCTCCTGCCGGAGCATGAAGCACCGCCGGACAATATTCTATCATTTTATCTACCGAAACATCGTATTTTCGGCATATCTCAAGCTGCTCTTCCTTATCAAAGCATTTTGCACAATCATGCAAAAGTCCTGCTATATATGCTTTCTTTTCATCGGCGCCGAATAACCTCGCCATCCTCAACGCTTCTCTGCTGACACCTATGCTGTGCTTGTACCTCTTCTTTTTAAGAGCGCGCGCCAGCTTCTTCTTCATTTCTTTCTCATCCATAGCAGTTTCGCCGCTGCGCTGTCCTTCTTTCGTATAAAGTTTCTTCTCATTTATATATTTTATAACACGCTCCGGAACAAGGTATTTTATGGACAACCCTGTTTCCGCGCGCTCCCTTATCTCCGTGGATGAAACGCCGAAAAGAGGCGCGTCTATCTTCCTGATATCTCCGCCGAGCATGAGTCTGCGCTCATTTATCAATCCATCGGTATCTGACGCGTCGTCCCTCGGATACACAAGCAATATACAATTATCAAGTATCACCTCCGGCTCATGCCAATCCGGAAGATCCATGAGCGAATCCTCGCCTATTATAAAATACAAATGAGCATCACCGTATTTTTCACGCAGCGCGGTAAGAGTCTCCGCCGTGTAAGAATACGTTTCTTTATTGACCTCATAATCATCCGCAATAAACCCGGGCTCATCCTCCACAGCGCTTTTTACCATCCCGTGCCTAACTTCCGCCGGAGTGATATCACTGCCTTTTTTGTGCGGAGGATTACCTCCCGTCATAAAACGCACCTCGTCAAGCTTATACTGTTCCATCGCCGAACGAGCTATTATCATATGTCCGCAGTGTATCGGATCAAATGTTCCGCCTAAAATACCTATTCTTTTTTTCATCTTTTCGGCAGCTCTATCTTTCTGTTTTTCTCGGTACCGGATCTTCGGTACAGCACAAATTTACTGCCTATAGACTGGATAGGTTCCGCACCGAGCTTGGCAGCGGCAGTATCACACGTCTCGCGCGTGTCAAGCATAGCATTTTCAAGTATAGATATCTTTACGAGTTCCCTCTTTTCAAGCACCTCGTCTATAGCGGAAACAACAGTCCCGCTCAAGCCTTCCTTTCCTATCTGCATAACAGGCTGAAGATCGTGCCCGAGTTTTCTCAAAAATGCTCTTTGTTTTCCGGTAAGCATATATGTCAGTTCCCTCCGATATATTAGAATCGCTTACAGCACACAGGATCTGTTCTGTGTACACCATTTATTTTAACCGTTTTATCTGAATTCAATAAACAGCCGTAGCGTGTATAAAATGATCTCGCGGATCACACTTCCAAACCGCCCTTTTATTCTTATATGCGGCATTAATTGGCTGCTGTTATATATTATCATAAAAATCACTCTATGTCAAGGTTTTTAGCCAAACTTCAAGCATTTACGCATCCGAACAGCAGTGATCAGCGACGATTTTTCCATATATAAAATGCTCCTATATTGTATTGATTCGAATCGGTGATCACGAAACGAATATTTCCCGACTAAAACTTTCCGTTGGCATTCAAAAACACAAAAACAGCTCCGACGGATCCAATGCCTCAAATGGATGCCGGAGCTGTTTTTTTATGATACACATTCTTTCCGGGCTACCAGGCCCGCGCCGTACACCGCGGCGGCGATATCGCGCGCCGCCGCGTCACCGTGAGCAAGTTTCTCGATCGCCGTTCTGACAGCGCTAAATGTGATCGCGCCCGTTTCTGTCGCAAACGCGCCCACCATGACCATATTCAAAAGTCCGTCATGTTCGGCGCCTCCGCCGCATATTCCCGAATCCACTCCTATAACACGCGAACCGCTCTCGCAAAATCTTGCAAACCTCTGATCTGTAAATATTACACCATCGGTCATATCCTTGAATTTTGTAAGTGATGGCATATTCATTGCAATCAGCGCGTCCGCTCTTTCCGCAGCCGGTGAACATATCGGCTTATCCGATATTACGATACGGCAATTCGCCGTCCCGCCGCGCATCTCAGGACCGTATGACGGCAGCCACGACACTTCATACCCCATCGCAGCAGCCGCGTTTGCTATGACCTTACCCGCGAACAGCACTCCCTGTCCGCCGAATCCCGAAACTATGACCTTATACTCCATCTTATACCTCCCCGCGCCGTTATTGAAGCGCTTTAAATATATCTCTGTAAACACCAAGAGGATAATACTCCCGCATTTCACTTCCAACACGTTTTACCGCATCGACCGGGCTCATCCCCCAATTTGTCGGGCAAGCGCACAGCAGCTCTATAAATGAGTATGCGTTATGCTCTGCCTGATACATGAACGCTTTCTTGACCGCCTTTTTCGCTGATCTGATATTCGCAGGAGTATCTATCGCGCAACGCTCAATATACGCCGCGCCGTCCACTTGCGAAAGTATCTCACACATCTTGAGCGGATACCCCTGAGTGTACGGGTCTCTCCCTCGAGGTGTTGTCTGGGTTACCTGTCCCTCCAGTGTTGTTGGCGCCATCTGTCCCCCTGTCATGCCGTATACGGTATTATTTATAAATATGACAGTGATCGCCTCTCCGCGCGCGGCGGCATGTATAGTTTCAGCCGTGCCTATAGCCGCCAGATCTCCGTCACCCTGGTACGAAAATACGATCCTGTCAGGGACACTCCTCTTTATGCCCGTCGCCACCGCCGGGGCTCTTCCATGCGCTGCCTGCATCACATCACACTCAAAATAATCATATCCCATAACCGCGCACCCCACCGGCATAACACCTATCGTATTATCTGTGATCCCAAGCTCATCCAATACCTCTCCGATTATCCTATGCACAGTCCCATGTCCGCATCCCGGACAGTAATGGAACGGCTTATCAGTGATAGACTTTGGCTTTTCGTATATCATCATTTGCGACCCTCCCCGAGCATCTCAAGTATTTTTTCATATATCTCAGTCTCTTTCGGGATAATGCCGCCTGTCCGCCCCCAAAAATCCACACTGCATTCTCCATTGAGCGCCAAGCGCACATCTTCTATCATCTGACCGGTACTCATTTCCACGCAAAGAAATCTCGATCTTTTTCCTTTATACGCGCGCTCCGGAAACGGCCACAATGATATCGGACGTATAAAACCGGCTTTGATCCCATTCTCTCTCGCCCGCTTCACGGCGGACAGCGCGATCCTTGCAGTTATACCGTATGCTGTTACTATTATATCGGCGTCTTCTGCCATATATTCCTCCCATTTCTGAAGTTTCTCAGCCGCTTTTTTATAACGCTCATGCCTTTCAAGCACTCGACGTTCAAGCTCTTCCGGCTCCAGAAAAAGCGTGTTTATAACATTTTTTTCACGTCTTCCGCGCCTGCCGTCCGCCGCCCACGGTTTATCAAAATTCTTTACAGGCGACAAAGCATCCGTATCCACCGCTTCCATCATCTGTCCCAATACTCCATCCGCAAGGATCATTACCGGGATACGCCATTCATCGGAAAGCTCAAAAGCTGTTGCAGTAAACTCAGCCATCTCGGAAACACTCGACGGGGCGAGAACTATCAATTTATAATCTCCATGTCCGCCGCCTTTGACAGCCTGAAAATAATCCGCCTGTGAAGCCTGTATGCCACCGAGTCCCGGTCCGCCGCGCATGACATTGATTATCACACAAGGCAGATCAGCCGCGGCAATATAGCTTATCCCCTCCTGTTTAAGGCTTATCCCGGGACCTGAAGAGCTCGTCATGACCCTCACTCCCGCGCCGGCCGCTCCATAGACCATATTTATGGCGCTCACCTCGCTTTCGGCCTGCAGGAACACGCCTCCATTTTCAGGAAGATGTTTCGCCATATATGCCGCTATCTCTGTCTGAGGCGTTATCGGATATCCAAAATAACACTTAACTCCGGCTTGGATCGCCGCAGCCGCAGCAGCCTCATTGCCTTTCATAAGTTCTTTCATATTATAGCACCTCCTATCTATTCCTCGGTTCTTATTATTTCGATCGCTATATCAGGACATACCAACGCGCATATCCCGCACCCGACACATCCTCCGTTCTTCATCTCGGCACACCCCAGACCGTTTAACTCTACTCTTGCCATATTTACCTCTATCACACCGCGCGGGCACGCATTTTGACAGAGCCCGCACGCCTTGCATCTTTTTTCATTGATCCTTAATTCAAACATCATTTCCTCCGTTTTATATCTTTTTAAATGATCGCGGAACACCGGCTTTGCGATCACATATCACCGTTTTCTCTTGACTATCGTTTATGGATCAAGCATATCATACAGGATCCTGCCTGTCAACAGATTTAATAATTATTTTATATTTTCGTCTCACGCTTTACAATATTTTTTAAATATTGCAGCAATATTGCGTTTCATTGCACACTATAACAATATTTTTAAAATATTGTACAATATACTCAAAAGTGTTGAAAAACTTGTTTATATATTGACAATGATCATCTTTAATGCTATAATGACATTAATACAGAAAAATTATGCACTTAAGGTTCAATACAGCAATGTTAACATACAAAAAAGCTGTTTAATCAATTCAAAAATGGAGATCTATTATGAGCAAAGAAACAAAAAAGCAAAGATTTGACAGAATTTCAGCAGCGCGAAAAAATAAAATACTCGATGTGATACGCCTGCTCGAAAACTGCGCCAACAAATCAAATTATGACTATACAGCTGATGATATAAACGATATTTTCAGCGAAATAGAGACAGCCCTGGAAGCCGCAAAGTCTAAATTCACATCCGACTCAAAACAGAAACGCATAAATATGTTTAGAAACGCTTTCGAAAAGGAATACACGTGGCTGAACGGGTTCATGCGCAACGTTGACCGCTACGGCAACCGAGAGGCAATGTTCTGCCCCGAAACCAACACACGCTGGTCCTACGAAGAACTCAACAGAGATTCGAACAAATTTGCAAACGCGATACTCGATTCCGGAGTGAGAAAGAACGACGTCGTAATGTTCCAGCTCCTGAATTGCCCCGAATTTGCATTCGCATATATCGCATGCCACAAAACCGGCGCGGTAAGCTGCCCTATCAACTTCAGACTGTCAGCCGGCGAGATCGCCGCTACGATAGATGACAGCTGCCCTGCCGTCTTTATTTATGAATCCATAAACAAAGACGCGGTACGACAGGCATTGACACTCGCAAAACACAGACCCAGAGTGATAATAATGACCGACGCTTCCGATGGGACCGATCCGATTCCGGGAACGGTATCATATAAAGATTTTATAAAATATCGTTCGAGTGATGATCCGCAGATCGATTGGGAGCTCTCGATATACGACGAGACCACAAGACTCTATACCTCCGGAACGACCGGAATGCCGAAAGGAGTATGCCTCACAAGCATAAACGAGGTGCTTTCAGCTCACGATGTTATGATACATTTCCCATTCTCTTCAGAAGATAAATCGATGAACACCACTCCTTGGTTCCATCGAGGCGGACTTCATTCGGGCGGTCTCACACCTACGCTTTACGCCGGCGGTTCTGTAACGATCATGCGGAAATTCGATCCGGCGCTGACGCTTAAATATGTTGAAGATTATAAACTCACTTTCATAATCGGCGTCCCCGCCGTGCTTGAAAGACTCACAGAGGCGCAGGAACGCGACGGACGCGACCTCAGCTCCCTCCGCGGCATCGTCACGATGGGAAGCCCGCTCGAGAGAGCAGCCTGCATTAAATACCAGAAAGTGCTGACACCGAAAATATTCAACGGTTACGGCACCACAGAAAGTTTTTGGAACACTTTCCTCCGTCCGACCGATCTTCCGGCAATGGCAGGAACAGCCGGCAGCTCATGCACCGACGATGATGTGCGCGTAGTAAAAGTATTTGACGACCGCAGAGCCGAACCGGATGAATTAGCCTCAAAAGACAACCAGGAAGTCGGAGAGATAATAATAAAATCTCATGCAAAATCAGCTTATTGCTATTATAACAACGAAGGCGAAACAAACCGCAAGTTCCACAAAGGTTATCTCTACACCAACGACCTGGGGACATGGGATAAAAACCACTTCGTGACAATAGTGGGCAGAAAGGATGATATGATAATCTCCGGAGGAGAAAACATATATCCTACACAGGTCGAAGAAGTCCTCAACACACATCCAAAGGTTGCGGACAGTATCGTTACCGCCGCTCCCGACAAGGCGCGCGGCGAGATGGTGACCGCATATATTGTAAAAGCGGATGATTCGCTCACCGTTCAGGAGCTCGAGGATTTCTGCCGAGAAAGCCCTATGATCTCAAACTATAAGCGTCCAAGATATTACAGATTCGTGTCTTCCATACCTGTAAACGCAACCGGCAAAAAACTGCACTATAAAATGAAAGAGCTTGCAAAGGAAGATCTTTTGAACGGACTTCTCATCCGCACATAAATTTGAATTACTTTGAATATTCCTATGTCACCTCACGCATAATATGTGTGAGGTGATTTTTATGGAATTTAACTCCACATTGGAACTTCTTCAAAGCGATCCACGCTCAAAAGCATACTTTGATTCACTGCCCGCAGCTGTTCAGAAACAGCTTCTTGACAAATATACGGGCGCAAAGAATCTCGAAGAGCTCCGCGTCTTCGGCGATGACCTGAGAACAACTTTGTAATCGCATAACAAAAAACGCTGCAAAGAAAATAACTTTCAGCGCAGCGTTATTTACATATTCATTTTTTACTTTAACAACGTACACATGATCTCAGCCGCTCTTCTCTTGTTCAGTTCACCGATTCCGCAGTCAACATTTCTGCCCGATGCCTTACCTACCATCTCGGAGGCTTCCTCTGCCGTTATGATATCATTCGGACGAAGCTTGCCGCCCTCAACGATGCCAAGTTTTGCCGCTATTTTAGCCGCCGCGCAGAAATAGTCACGCTCCAGCACATCATCAAACACATTTTTTCCGTATGCGCGGAGTCTCAGTCCGTTTACAAGAAGCACTATAAAATCAGCTCTTGTTATCGGTATTTCCTCCCCAGTTTCACTGTAATTCTCAGCCCAAGGCAGTATCTCATTCGTTGTAAAGTCTCCTGTTATGTAATTTACCGCATACTGCTCCGGCGCCATCTCGCTGCCCCAATACCGTGTCCAGTTATAAAGACGTTTCGGCTGCGGTCTCGTATACGGAACTTCAGCTTTTGAGAGATCTATATCTTTCGCAGAATATATCTCGATCTTTTCATCATTATATATCAGCACCTGCGGCTGCCCATCTCCTATAAGGTCTGTCCACATTACCTGTCCCTCAAACGGGAACTCAAACACCGCATTCATACGCCCGTCAAATATACCGGCAGGCAATCCGCTTCTCTTGTATACAAGGAGATGATCCTTTCCGGTACCATCAAAATTATGTATAGTTGTGGCTATCGATGACCACCCAGGGACTTTTCTGTCCTCCTTGAACAGAGTCTCCGCCTTATAATTTATAAGAAACACTCCGTCTTTACCGTTCTCACCCGTTCTTACTATCCTGTCAAGCCCGCCTATTTCTGTCCCCTTGTTCTCCGGAATGAAATTACCCGGCGCAAGGTTCTGCGATTCCACCGTTTCGGTATATCTCCATATAAGCTTTCCGTCCCATGTATAAGCCGTTGAATCGGCTCCGCCGATGATAACATTCGGTCCGTCGGAAGGATCCTGATCGAGATCCGCTATCCATATACAATCGGCATGATCCTCCATGTCTATCGTCCAGAGCACCTCGCCCTTGCCGTTAAGCACATTATATCCCGCGATCAGCTCATCCCTGCCATCGCCGTCAAGATCATAGGGCCAAGGATAATGACCTATATTTCCCTCAAAAGTCCACATAACTTTAAAATCTTTGTCAAGAGCCCAAAGCTTATGATATCTGTTTTTCAATATTATATTCTGCGGATAACCTGTCCCCTCAAGATCTGCTATGACTATACAGTCATGCGCATGCTCGTCAGGCAGCGCATGCTTCGACTTAAGCTTTCCGGTCTTACCGTTAAATATATAAAGACCGTCTTTCATACAGCATATAAATTCATTATTTCCATCGTTATCGATATCATAGATCTGAGCAGGTATATCCGAGCCGCTGCCAACCACATCGGGATCGGGTTCACCCACTCTCCAAAGCATATTTCCTTCAATATCAAACGCTGTAGCGCATTGCACTGAGTGCGGATAAAAACGGTCATCGAATCCTCCATCCGGCTGGACCATTACTATCTCCATACGTCCATCACCGTCTATGTCTCCCAGCCACATACGGCATCCTTTTCCGCACATCGAGGTGTCAATGCGCTTCAACAAATGTGTTTCCATGGTTAAAAATACCTCTCTTTCAAAATGCAAACAACCGACCCATTCTCGCCGGCGGTCTATATATAAAAGCCGCATTCTTACTCGGCTTTTTAGAATTTTACCACAATCGTTTTGCAAATACAACCCTTTCAAAGAAAAAAGACTACTAAATTTGAAAAATATCCTTTTGCATATTTGTGTATAGTTGCTAATATATAAATATATTATTGATGTTGATAGTCTTCTATCAAGATAATCCCCGCCTTACAAGTACAGTTTGCCTATAAAAGGTGACAAATCAAAATTCTTACTCAGTATCATTTCTATATCCTCCTGCACAAAATATTATCAAATTATAATTAATTCAATTTTCGTCATTTACATACATAGTTTAAGGATTTAATCCTTAATTTAGTATGAATTATACCAAAAAACGTTTATAATTCAACAGAGTAGTTATAAAATTTTCATTTAAAAGATTAAATTTATAGATTGGAGATTTTTATGAGAAGAAAATTATTCTTAATATCCGGAAATATTTGCGGAGATCGTATTCGCTTAGGAAGAACATTGCAAAAACCGCCAATTACTCAGGATGAATTGGCTCAACGTATACAATTTATGGGTTATGAAAACATGACCAAACGGATTATTTCACAAATTGAGAGAAATCAGCGCCATGTATGCGATGCAGAGCTTTTGCTTTTCTCAAAAGCTTTAAATGTAAGTATGGAATGGCTGTGCGGCGAAGGAACAGATCTATAAATGTATTTGCATAGATTTATGAAATACCAAATTATTTCCTTGACTCCCTAACACAATAATGCTATAATAAATATATAACAGATCAGGCAACCTCAATGAATATGTCTTGCAATTATCCACTATGATCAAGAAAGAGAGGGATATCTATGAATACCAAGGACACCAAAAAGACTGACGGCACTGACCTTGAACAGGAAAAAAAACCGATCAGTGAAAACTGGCCGGAAGAAGGGATACAGGATATTCTCGACTATATAGAAGAACAAGGTGTATATATCAGAGAATAAGGTATAGCGCGTCCTGCGGGCCCATCGGCAGGATGCTGTTTTATTGAGATGGGCAGAAAGGCTGTAAAACAATGTTCGCTTCGGTAAACACAGTGACTCTTATGGGACTCGACGGCTTTATAGTCGAAGTACAAACAGATATTTCAAATGGACTTATAGCGTTCGACATGATAGGACTTCCCGACGCGGCTGTTCGCGAGGCACGCGAACGCGCAAAGGCATCGATCAAGAACTGCGGCTGTGAGTATCCCCGCAAACGCATAACAATAAATCTTGCTCCTGCGTCTTTAAAAAAAGAAGGCTCAGGATTTGATCTTGCCATAACCGTCGGTATCCTGACCGCATCGGGACAAATAAATATACCCGATCCCGATAAAACGATATTTATAGGAGAACTCGCGCTTGACGGCTCTGTCAAATCCGTAAACGGCGTGCTCCCGATGGTGATCTCAGCATATGAGCACGGATTCACAAAATGCTTCGTTCCCGCGCAAAACGCCAACGAGGCCGCGGTCATACAAGGAGTGGAAGTTTATCCTGTCCACCGTCTCGGCGAAGTCCTCGACCATTTTGACGGTGTTTACAGAATACAGCCCTATCATCCCGATCCGGATATACTGAGAGCGGCAGCCGCCGCAAGCACAATAGATATGATCGAAGTAAAGGGACAGGAACAGGCAAAACGAGCTATGGAAATAGCGGCAAGCGGCTCGCACAATGTGCTCATGATAGGCCCGGCGGGGACAGGTAAATCTATGCTCGCCAAGCGTATGAGCACCATTCTTCCTGACATGACCTTCGAGGAGATGCTTGAGGTCACAAAACTCCACTCGATCGCCGGAGCGCTGCCCGCCGGAACGCCGCTTATAACACAGCGTCCGTTCCGAAGTCCTCATCACACAGTGTCAGCAAACGCTCTTTCCGGAGGCGGAACAACGCCGCGCCCCGGAGAACTTTCGCTCGCGCACTGCGGAGTCCTTTTTTTAGATGAGCTACCGGAATTTCGTCGTGATACCCTCGAAGTCCTCCGCCAGCCGCTTGAGGACGGTTCTATAACGATCTCGAGAGTCAACGCCACACTTACATATCCGTGCAATATCACGCTCGTTACCGCAATGAACCCATGCCCATGCGGCAACTTCGGAAATCCAAAGCGTGCCTGCACATGCAGCTCCAATCAGATCCGCCGCTACCGCTCAAAGATCTCAGGTCCTCTGCTCGACAGGATAGATATACAGATAGAGGTTCCGAGCGTAAGCTATGACGATCTTTCAAAGATAGCTGACGGCGAGACAAGCGCCCAGATCAAAAAGCGAGTGAACAAAGCCCGCGCGATCCAGAATGAACGCTACAAAAATGAGGGTATAACTTCAAATTCTCAATTAAGCGCAGGTATGCTCGACAAATACTGCCGACTCGGAGAAGCCGAGGACAAAATGATGCGCAACGCTTTTGATAAACTCGGCCTGAGCGCGAGAGCTCACAGTAAAATACTTAAGGTCGCAAGGACCATCGCAGATCTCGACGGCAGCGAAGATATTAAGGTCACGCATATAGCCGAAGCCATACAATACAGGAATCTCGACAGGCTCGGATATTAAAAATACAACCATAACAAGCACCGGCTGAATATAATAGTGTAAAAACTATTATAAAGGCAGGTGCTTTTTATGATCGAAGCCGTTTTCGAATGGCTCAGGACCGTCGTCCTGATGGCAGGTTACGTTTCCGGCAGCGCAGCATTCCCCAAGCCTCTTTCTGCCGAGGAAGAAAAAAAATATTTGGCTTTGCTTGCGGAAGGCGATGAAAACGCAAAGAATGTACTCATAGAGCACAACCTCCGGCTCGTGGCTCATATCACAAAAAAATACGGAGATGAAAACAATTCGGAAGATCTCATATCCATAGGAACGATAGGACTTATAAAAGGCATAAACACTTTCAGCGCGGATAAAAACAAAAAACTTTCGTCATACATTGCCCGTTGCATCGAAAACGAAGTCCTGATGTATCTGCGCGCCATACGCAGAAAAAAAAGCGAGGTATATATCGATGACGGTATAGGCACCGACAGCGAAGGCAACAATATGACTCTCGCCGATATACTTACCGGCAGCGATGAAGATATAGCTGATACAGTATCAGACAATATAGAAGCAGAAAAACTTTACAGCATAATGCGGCGTGTTCTTACAGACGCCGAATATAAGATAATATTCCGACGCTACGGTCTATGCGGGACGCGGCAAATGACCCAGCGCGAGATCGCCGAAGATCTCGGCATCAGCCGAAGCTATGTAAGCCGGATAGAAAAAAAGTGCCTTCAAAAGCTTGCCGACGAATACAAGCTCGGCTGATAAAAAGTCTTGAAAAATGTTCCGCCGCATGGTATTATTATATAAAATACTACTGAATGAAAGAAGGAACATGAAACATGATAACAATACTCGCAGGTGCAGCTCTCATCGTTTCGATATTCACAGCAATATGCGTTATAATTCTGCTTTTTTCCTCACGCAAACATGCCGCGCCGCAGATCAACTCCGACGCGCTCCAAAGCGCGGTCGGGAGATCCGTAGAACACCTTGGATCTGTTTTGAGCAAAAACCAGCGTGATATCGGAGATATGCAAACTCAGCGTTTTACGTCAATAGACCGCGCGCTAAATGATATGCGCGCAACGGTCGACAGGCGGCTTGATAGGATGAGAGCCGACAGCACCGCCGCCATAGATAAACTGCGCGAAGAAAACAGCAATGTATTGGAGCAGATGCGCCATGAAAATACAGAGACAATGGAAAGGATAAGACGCGGTAACATTGAAAGTCTTGAAAAAATGAGGGCCGAGACCGGCGAACAGCTCGCACTCATACGCGGAACTGTCGATGAAAAGCTTCAAGAGACGCTCGAATCACGGATAACAAAATCTTTTAAACTCGTTAGCGAAAGACTCGAACAGGTATATAAAGGACTCGGCGAGATGCAGAATCTCGCTCAAGGCGTAGGCGACCTTAAACGTGTGCTTTCAAATGTAAAGACACGCGGTATCCTCGGCGAGATACAACTTGGATCGATCTTGGAACAGATCCTGTCTCAGGAACAGTACGATACAAACGTATGTACCGTGCCAAACAGCAGAAACGCAGTCGAATTTGCGATAAAACTTCCCGATAAAGACGGCAGATATACATACCTGCCAATAGACTCCAAATTCCCTGGTGATACATATTCGGCTCTTCTCGAGGCGTATGACAGCGGCAGCCGAGAAGAAACGGAAAACGCTTCTAAGCTGCTGCGTACACGCATGCTTTCCGAAGCAAAAGACATACATGAAAAATACGTGTCTCCACCATACACTACAGATTTTGCGATCATGTTCCTGCCGTTTGAAGGACTTTATGCCGAAGCCGTAAACCGAGGCATGGTCGAAGAGCTTCAGGCAAAGTACAAGATAATGATAGCAGGGCCAAGCACAATGGCGGCAATGCTAAACTCCATACAAATGGGATTTAAAACTCTCGCGATAGAAAAACGTTCCGCCGAAGTCTGGGAGATACTCGGCGCTGTAAAAACAGAATTCTCAAAATTCGAATCCGTTCTTGAATCGGCACAGAAACGTATAAATCAAGCCAATTCCGATCTCGATAAGCTTATCGGTACACGCACGCGCGCAATAGTCAGAAAGCTTGGCAGCGTGGAAAAGCTCGAAGATACAGATATACTCGGGTTATCAGACGACACCGCAGATGACCGGTAAGAAAGACAGTTTAAGACACATACAAAAAAGCTCTTACGAAATAGCCTTATCAACTATTCATAAGAGCTTTTTTCAAACAAATATTTTACGTCAAAAACATCATACACGCAAATGACCACAACAATACCGGCAAACATATTTCCCCGGCAATATTGTTTTATTCACAGCGCGTTTACCTCATCATAATCCATTATGACCGCGTTTTCTATAACAGGCAGATACTCTCTAAGCGCCGTTTTCGCGCTTTCAAGATCGAGTTCTCGGTAATTGCCGCATTCTATCTCGCTGGCGCCGAAAACAGGACCTTCATATTCAAGCGTCTGCTTTATCGCCGAGACCAGCTCCGATCTGGCTTTATCAGCCGTCACAGAATCCCTTACAAGGAAATAAAATCCTGTTCTGCATCCCATCGGGCCAAAGTATACCACTTCATTTCCTATATCTGAATTTCTCGTATATGTTGCCAGCATATGCTCTATAGTGTGTACGGTAATATCATCAAGAACAATACCCGTATTGGGCTTACAAAACCTCAGATCATATGTGACAACGTCTCCGTCTATCCTCGAAATGTACATTCCGCGTTCAAGCTTTCTATGATCTACCTGAAACGATTTTATCTTTTCCATAAAAACACTTACTCCTTTAATGATCCATTTTGCTTACAGCTCTTTTTATGATCTCTACCGACCGAGACGCGGCTTTTAACTCAAATGTTGGGAAATCCACGATGCTGTCATCATTTGCACAATCCGACATCGCTCTTATCACTCCGAACCGTACACCATTCATAGCGCACACATGACCTATAGCCGCGCCTTCCATCTCCGCGGCATCCGCGTTAAATTCACCTATCAGCTTTTCACGCTGCTCTTTGCGGCATATGAATTGATCACCGGATACTATCGTTCCTACAATGGTATGTACCCCCAGCTCTTCTGCCGTCTTTTTCAATATTTGAGTAATACCTTCATCACACTCCATATATACACGTTCAAGCCCGGTTATAAAGCCCGGAGGATCGCCAAACGGTGTTGTATCCATATCATGCTCGGCTACCTTGTCAGCTACAACTATATCCCCAACTTTAAGCGTCGCATTCAAACCGCCCGCAACACCTGCATTTATGACCGCTTCTGCGCCATATTCAAGGATCATAATCTGAGCCGTAACGGCCGCGTTCACCTTTCCGACACCCGCTTCAGCTATAACGACCTCTTTTCCGTTCAGCGTACCGCTGCAGAACTCCACGGATGCGATCTTCCTTATTTCCGCATTTTCAACAGACGCTTTCAGCCCATTGACTTCACTTTCCATGGCACCTATTATACCTATCACTATATACTCAACTCCTATCAAATAATTTGATCTAATTTTTATTTCTATTTTGATCCGACACTGCCTGATCTCACCTCGAATAATCCGTCCGATCGCACACAGAATATAAATGCGCGCGCATCCGCGCCGCAGAGGGAGGATAAAAATGAAACGAAATCCAAACGAAAAGCTGTTTGAAACCATGTCTTTCGGCCTTGACTCCGGAGCTGTATCCCACCATGAGTGTACCGGACTTATACCGTTTCTGCCGGAAGACAGTGAACAAATACGCTCCTATGAGCATATTGAAGACTTTTCACCGGACGAAACAGCCCGGGGAAAATGACGTAGTCGGCTCAGAGCCATACAATAACCGTCAAACCCACAGTCAATATCCTCAATGGAATAGACCTGTCCATTATACTCCGTCTCCGCCGCAAGCACGTCCAGACCCTCAAATCCGATCTGCACGCCCAGCCCAACGGCTTTTGAAACAGCTTCCTTTCTCGTCCAGATCCTCGTGAATTCGGGAGCTCCGCCTCGGCTCAGTCTGTCTCGCTCTCTTGCGGTAAAATACTTTTTGGCAATACCCTCACTTATCTTTCTGACCGCCTGAACATCAACACCGACAGGCGCGTCCGAAACAGCGCAAACCGCAAGCTTACCTGAGTGTGACAAACTGAAATATGCTCCGTCCATCTCGGTAAAATACGGTTTTCCGTTCCTATCGGCATCATATTGCACCGGGATCGGACGATCCGGAAAAAGCGTCTTTACGGCATGTATGAGCATCAGCTCTGCGCCTGCCGAACGGCGCTTTTCTTTTTCGTTTTTTATTTCCGCGAGCCTTTTGATCCGACGAACAGAAAATCCGGAAGTGTCGATCTCCCATTCCGATATATCCATCCAGCAAAGGAAACAGCCACTTTGTTTCAGCTCATATATCTCCATATATCATATCCTAAGCGCGCCGAGCACCTCTCCTATAGAATCGTGTATCACAAGCTCCGCTGCAGAATCAGCCGATGTCCTGCTCTTGTTTATAAGTATCAAATGTCTTCCGTTAAAATAATTTATCAGTCCTGCCGCAGGATATACCACAAGGGATGTCCCGCCTATTATCAATGTGTCAGCCTTCGAGACCGCCTCTGCCGCGCCTCTGATACAATCATCATCAAGCATCTCGCCATAAAGAACGACATCCGGCTTTATCCTGCCGCCGCATTCATCGCACGTCGGCACGCCTTTCGTTCCGGTTATTTTCTCGATCCCATAAAACTTCCCGCAATTTTCACAGTAATTACGCAGCACAGATCCATGCAGCTCATATACGCGCTTTGAGCCCGCCATTTGATGAAGCCCGTCTATATTCTGTGTTATAACGGCTTTCAGCTTGCCTATTTCCTCCAGCCGCGCCAATGCTGTATGCGCCTTATTGGGTTTTACATTGGGCACTATCATTTTATCCCTGTAGAATTTAAAAAAATCCTCTGTATTGCTGTAATAAAACTCCGCGCTCAGTATAGTTTCCGGAGGATAATCGTACTTTTGATGATAAAGGCCGTCCACACTCCGAAAATCAGGTATACCGCTCTCGGTAGACACTCCCGCTCCTCCGAAAAAAACAATATTATCCGATCCGTCCACGATCGCCTGAAGCTTTTCTATATCAGTCAATATTACCACTCCTCACATTCTGCCGGAGATGATCGTCCTCGGCTTATTTTCATCTTAACAAAATTAGTATATCACACTCAAAGCTCTTATGTCAATACCCGTCTTGACACCATCAAGCGAAATCTGTTTTTCTCAAACTCTATGATCCCTTCACGGCGCATTTTTGACAGTTCCGCCGAGAGCGCGCTTCTGTCCACCGAAAGATATTCAGCCATGCGGCTGCGGGAAAACGGAACAATAAACTCATTCCCGCCGGCGTTTTGGGAAAGATATGCAAAATATTCAAGCACTCTCCCTCTTATGGTCTTGGGAGATGTGTGAACTATCTTTCTTGACAGACGCAGGTTTTTCATTGACGCGTCTTTCAAAAAATTTTTCAGTATAGTTATATTGCCGCTCTCCAAAAGAGCCTCCGTATCTATAAATAAGATCTCGCTTTCCTCTGCCGCAACAGCGCTCACCATCATTTTTTCTCCATGCGCAAACGCGTATGCCTCTGCAAACATCTCACCGGGACCTATTGTTGATATTATGCTTACCGTCCCATAAAAATCCGGTCGCTCCACTCTGACGCTTCCGCAAAGCACCATCGCCGCGCAGCTCGTCACGCTTCCCAGCTCGAACACTGTTTCCTCTTTCCCGAACAATTTTGTATACGCGTATGATATATTTAATATTTCCCTTGTTTCTTCCGCACTGAGCCCGCTGAAAAGCTCTGTGCCTGAAATGAACTCATAATCCATGATATTTTACCTTCCATACATGATATAATTTCAAAAATGTTGTTATAACAACATACTTTCCTCATTTTTTATGATATAATACCTGTATCACGATACGAAAGGAATACATTTATATGATAAGGAGAATAATCAAGATAAACGAGGAACTCTGCGACGGCTGCGGTATCTGTGCCGAAGCATGTCACGAAGGCGCTATAGCGATCATTAACGGCAAAGCACAGCTCATACGTGACGATTACTGCGACGGGTTGGGAGACTGTCTCCCCGCCTGTCCCACCGGAGCGATCTCATTTGAGGAAAGAGAGGCCGCCGCATATGACGAGGAAGCCGTTAAGGCAAACAGAAAAAAGGCTCCGGAAAATCCCCTTCCCTGCGGATGCCCCGGAAGCGCATCACGCGCGATAGACCGCGGCGCGGACTTACACGCATCTGTCCCGGCATCGGAACAGCCATCCTGTCTTTCACAATGGCCTGTACAGATAAAACTCGCGCCTGTGAACGCGCCGTATTTTGACAATGCTGATCTTTTGATCGCTGCCGACTGCACAGCCTATGCCTACGGTGCATTTCATGAAAAATTTATAAAAGGAAGGATAACCCTTATAGGCTGTCCTAAGCTTGACAACACAGACTACAGTGAAAAACTCACAGCGATAATCGCTCAAAACAACATCCGGAGCGTCAAAGTAATACGTATGGAAGTGCCGTGCTGCGGCGGTATTGAACATGCTGTGAAAACTGCGCTTATAAACAGCGGAAAGATGATCCCATGGCAAGTTATAACCGTCTCGACTGACGGAAGGATACTGAGCGATTGAACTATCCGGCGCGGCATCATGCCGCGCTGCTTTATTTGTCTTCTATCTTCTTTTTAACTATAAATTTTACAGCATTATGGAGCACTTCAAACGAGACTCTGTCAGTCTCCCCGCCAAACTCACCGTCTATCGTCCATCTGACCGGTTTTTCAGTCTCTATAACAGCACGTGACGTGCTTATAACATGCACACCGCCCGAATCACGCTCGCCGTTCACGATCTCGCTTATGACAGCCGCAAGATCGGTTATTTTACTGCTTTTAGGGATTACAACTATTTCAAACAAACCGTCACTCGTATCTACGTTGTAAAAATCTCCAAAGCCCACTCCTGCCACACTTGTAGAATTCATTATGAGGCATATAAGCGCCTCCTCTTCTATGATCCTGCCGTCATCAGCAGTTATCCTCACATCTATACCTTCTATTTTTGAAAGGCTCTTGATCCCTTCCACAAAATACGCGGCGGGGCCAAAGAAATTTTTGGTGGATTGAGGCGTTGCATACGAAACATCCGTAAATGCTCCGAAACCGGCAACATATATAAATTTTTTTTCATTGAACTTACCTATATCATATTCCTTGGTATCGCCGCCTATAAGCGTTTTGGCGGCTGAAACTATATCTTTCGGTATACCGTTCCCGTTTGCGAAATCATTCATCGTTCCAGACGGTATATAACCTATCGGTATACGCTTCTCCTCCGGGATCATGAGCATACCTGTAACAGCCTCATTCAAAGTGCCGTCGCCTCCTGAGACAGCAAGCACGTCAAAATCTTCAGCCAGCCGCACAACTGTCTCGGAACAGTCCTCAGGGGTCTGTGTGGGATGTGCCATGACGTCATATCCCACTCTTGTAAAAAGATCCATAAGCTCAAAAAGAGCATTTTTAATACGTCCCTTTCCCGATCTCGGATTAAATATAAATAACAATTTTTTTCGCATACAGATCCCTCCATTCCGCCATGAGCTTAACATCCGCCGATCTGATCTCTACTAATTATATTATAGATCATTATTTCAAAATGTCAATAATGTTATTCAATTTATAGTTGAAAAAAGCCGTGATACATGTTATAATGGATACTGTCAGGCGAGATATCACGCCGTGAAATTTTGTGAAATGAGGATATTGATGAGGATACTGGGTATAGATTATGGAGACGCGCGTGTCGGCGTCGCGGTAAGCGATCTTCTGGGGATGACGGCAAGCGGTGTGCGCACTATAAAAAACAGCGGCAAGAAAAAACTTTTGGACGAGCTTTCGGAGATAATCGATGAATACAAGCCGGAAACAGTCGTTATAGGCATGCCTAAAAACATGGACGGCACAGAAGGCTTCCGGGCTGATGCGACACGAAAATTCGCAGACGAGCTTCGCAGCATATACAACGGTAATATAGAGTTTACTGATGAACGCCTTACCACAAAGGAGGCGACTCGGTACTTGAATTTTACAAACACCCGCGGTCAGAAACGGAAATCTGTGATCGATACAGTTTCCGCGTGTCTCATACTCGAAAGCTACCTTTCGAAAAACAGCGGGAAATAAAATTCATAAAAAGGATTGACATTCGTTCCAAAATATATTATTATATAGATAAAGGGACAAGTACAGATCAGAAGCCCGTATTTTCCGGCCGCGGCGCCGGTCATCACGAGTCCCATAGGAACGGGCGGAAAGGCTTAATTATGGAAAACAATATTATTATACTCGAAGATGAAAACGGCGCAGAGATCGAATTTGAAACACTTGATGTTTTTGAATTTGAAGACCATGTTTTCTTCGCCCTCGCAGAAGTGCTTCCGGAAGAGGAAGAAGACGATGGTGTATTGATCATGATGGTCGATGGCGACATCGACAGCGATGATGCAGAGCTTATCATGGTCGAAGACGAGGATCTTTTAAAGCGTGCATTTGATGAGTTTGTCAGAAGAGATCAGGAATTCGCAGACGGCGAATAAGATCAGATCCGGGTAATTTTCTTGTAAAGAAAATGTAATGAAATAACTCTTGTATTTTATATCGATCCGTGTTATAATATAAGAGAAAGAAGCCCTGGGGTTTCGCGTGGATAGGTCATTTTTTTACCAACACATCATAAAAGGGATGCTTACT
>CAJFNT010000135.1 GCA_904395315.1 uncultured Clostridia bacterium | reverse complement strand
TGTAACTGGGGCAGGACGAATGCCCTGCCCTGAAAAAATATAATTTTACCACAGGAGCTTAATTTACAGAAAAAATTTCGCACGCCCTTATAACACAGTCGATATCTCCCTGCTTTTGAGATACAGCCTCATTTTTTCATCCCAAAAGAATATGCATAAACTGTTCTCATTATCAATCCATATTTGTACTTCTCCAACGCTGCAATCTTCAGATACATCATCATACATACTTTCGCTCTCTACGCATATATATAGCCGTTATCATTACATCTGTTCCTATTTCCATCCCATACCCAATCGCTATGTAGTTATACAGCGCAACATATGAATGACATTATATTAGCTCATCTTCTATAATCTTTGCATTGGAGTGAACTTCCCCTATTACAGCAGCGCATTCTCATCATCATATACATCAAGCTGATATATTAGATATATCCCTTCAACGATCTACTCATATGACACATATAAAATATCTTCTATAAGAATTTATAAGATAATAAGAGTGGAAAGAGCTTAACACTGCCATATCATATATGTCACTCATGTCTTACTTGTTTTTGAAATATAAACTTATATCAACCGACTATTCAATCCCTTCGTTCTCCCAAATAAAAAAACATCGATAAGCCGCCCTTGCTCATCCGCTAAAAGCTCCATATCACCACACGTCTTTCATTTTTTTGATCTTCACACCGATAGACATGCAATTGCTATCCTAACAAATAAATAACAAGCCTGACAGTTTATAAACAGCACTGCCAGGCTCGCAATTATCCTATATCTTTCTGCATCATAAGTCAATATATAAATCAGTCTTTTGGGTGGTGTTTTTATGTTTTATCCCATAATAGCTAACTTCTTATATTCTTCTTTTAGTATGCCCTCTATTTCCGTAAGCCTTATATTGAACTCAATAAATCCTTTTGCATAATATGAGAGCGTATATGGTGGGAAGAATATGACAAGATCTTCATCGGTTATATAATAATTGTTCTCGCTCTCTTCAGTAAGACTCGGCTGTTCCCAGAGCTCACTGTATTTTTCAGGCTCCTCCTCCACTTTCTCATTGATAATGCGCTCAATCTCTTCCCTGTAACTTTCGTCTGCAAACAACTCTGACAACGCAAGATTATGAGGCTCCGCGGAAAGAACATCTATATTTCTCGGATACCAAGATGTATTGCCATGCGCTCCTCCCGAATATATGTAATGTTCCTCTATAAGTGATATAAATCCGCTGCTGTTTCTCTTTATGCTTTGAGTTATCATCATAGTTGCTTTTACGCCTTCCGGCAGTATTTCTGCTGCTTCACGCGCAAGAGCGTCAAATTCATTCACAGCCGCGTTAACATCGTTTTCAATCGAAATATTCAATTCTGATTCGTAGTCCTTATTTTCGAATCCGGAAAAAGAAACAGTCTCGGCATAAACAGATGAATAATCGGTTTCAAACTCATCTGATGTTATTTCGGTACCATAACTTCCATCATTTGAACATGCAGATATCAGAGCCACTACCAAAACAACAGATATCAATCCATCTCTCACAGAATGCCTTACAGTATCAGACAGAGCAATCCTCCTCCTCCCTCATTTATGATCCTTTCAAGCGTTTCACGCAGCTTATTCCTTGCTTCATCAGGCATTCGGTCAAGCTTGTTCCTGAGTCCGTCATTCACCAACTCATTAAGTGTTTTTCCGAATATATTTGACTGCCAAAGCCTCTGCGGATCATCCTTATACTCGCTCAGAAGATTCTCTATCAGCTCCTGAGACTGTTTAACGGTACCCACTATAGGACTTACCTCTGTTTCTATATCAGCTCTCATCATATGTATTGACGGAGCGCACGCCTTTAGCTTTACACCATATCGTCCACCCTGTTTGATTATCTTCGGCTCCTCAAGGACCATTTCCTCACTTGTTGGTGACACTATACCGTATCCTGTCTCTCTGACCGATATAAGCGCGTCTTTTACATGTTCATATTCCTTCCTCATTTCAGCAAGCTCCGACAGCTGCTTTAATAACATTTCATCATCCTTTATTTCTATGCCCGCATACTCGCTTAAAATTTTATAAAAAACATAACCGGAAAGCTCCGTTTCGATCCTTGCCGCTCCGGTGCCAAGATCCACTTTTGCCGCTTCCGCCTTTTTCATAAATTGCGGCTTTGAAAGCTCTAAACATACTGTTTTAACATCACGTATATTCTCCGCATTTTTCACAGCATTTCTCACCGCAGTATAAAGCTCATCTATCAGCTCGTGTTCGCTTCCAAGCATACTTACCCAGCTTGGCACACTTATCTCTATCTCGCTCAACGGGAACTCAAGAAGTATCTGATTTATTATACTGTTTATATCATCCCCTGTCAGCTCTGCACAATTTACCGGCATTACCGTTACATCATATGCCGCTCCTATTTCCTCCGCGATTTGACGCGCCCTTTCAGAATTGGGAGCCGAGGAGTTAAGCAATACAATAAACGGCTTTTTTATTGCCTTGAGCTCTCCTATCACTCTCGCCTCTGCCCCGGTATAACTCTCCCTTGGTATATCAGAGAATGATCCGTCGGTTGTTACCACCAGACCAATTGTTGAATGATCCGTGATCACCTTCTTCGTCCCCAGTTCAGCCGCGTCATTGAACGGTATAGGATGGTCAAACCACGGTGTATTTACCATCCGCGGCTCTCCGTCCTCTTCATAACCGAGAGACTCGTCAACTATATAACCGACGCAGTCTATCATTCTGACGCGCATACTTGCATTGTCGCCCGGGGCTATCTCTACAGCCTCATTCGGTATGAATTTAGGCTCTGTGGTCATAATGGTTCTGCCCGCTGCAGACTGCGGGAGCTCATCACGCGTCCTTTCAGCCTGATAAACATCCGTCATATTAGGTATTACCAGAGTATCCATGAATTTCTTAATAAATGTTGATTTTCCTGTTCTCACAGGACCCACTACACCTATATAAACATCTCCGTTATTGCGTTTGGCAATATCGCTGTAAATATTTGCAGCTTCCATGCTATTTCCTCCTTGATCTCAGGTTTGCTTCTCTATATTTATATTCTTTCGATCTGGAAATAGAACATGTTTAGTTTTCTAATAAAACATCTCTCCGCTTAAACGAAGAGATGAAAAAAGATTTACCTGAACACTCAAAAAGAGGAGCCTGAACAGTATGCACTCGGAAGCCTTGATTCATTACCACCATCCGCTATATTTTTCACATACCCTTTCTCATGCCTTGGGGGATCATTGGGCATAACTTCGAGATAGACAAACTCCCCTTTTCGAATATTCAGTTCAATTTTTCTTTCAATAGTTCAGATAAATATAAGGCAAAACTTATCCTTAATTCAGCTGCTGAAATTGAGTTTATTTATTTAAAGCGCAGCTTTGTTGAATAGTGTTCAACGATTATTATATAATATATAATAAAATATTCTTATTGTCAATATCTTTTTAAGTGATAATGGAAAGGAAAAATGCTATGTTTAAACTTAAGGCACCGGACGGAACTAACAACATCTGCGGAAAAAGGATCAAAGAACTGGTGCTATGTCAAGATAACGGACACATTAAACCTTTGTTTTTTAGTAAAATCAGCAAAATGCACAAATTGGTCGCATTTATTC
>CAJFNT010000134.1 GCA_904395315.1 uncultured Clostridia bacterium | reverse complement strand
CGCTGTCATACTCGGTATATGATGTATTTCCGTTCGCATCGGTCACCGACACAGGACGTATTGCAAGGTCGTAAACAGTAGTAACACAGTTCCCCTCTGCATTGGTCTGTTTTACTATATTGTTATTGCAGTCATACTCATACAGCGTAGTGTTGCCGTTCGCGTCAGTCTCGCTTACTGTTCGCTCCAACGGATCGTATGTCTTTGACGAAGTTATGGTATTTTCTCCGTCAGACAATGTGGTGCTTACCAGCAAGCCAAGTCCTTCATATTCCTCTGTCTTCTGCGCTGCTTCACTCCCGTCCGCCGCTGTGGTATTTGTTATTATACTGTCTCCTTTATAAGTATATGATTCCGTATACAAAAGCGGTGTTCCGCTCTCGATCGAATATACTTTCTTTTCTTTGATATCGTTTAACCCATTATACGTATATTCTTCTTTTGTTCCTACGCTCGTATCCGTTCTTGATATCTTCGTCTTAACTCGTCCTGCCGTATCATAGGTATATTCCTCGATATTTTGCATGGTACTGCCATAGCCCGTCTGCACCGTCTTTATCCTGCCCGCCGGATCGTAGATATATTTTTTCTTCGTCCCGTCAGGATAACTTGCAAGAGTATACATTTCATCGGTGTTATACTCTACCGTCACCGAGGTGCCATTAGGGTAATTATATTTTACCGGTCTGTTAAGAGCGTCATATTCTATCGAACTGACCGTTCCATATGAGTCTTCCGCCGAGACAGGACTTCCGTAGATATTGAATTCATACTTTTCGTTTATTGATCCTTCATTTGTTCCGTCCGCATTAGTTATATTGGGGATCTCTGCAGATGCGGCAAGTGTATTTCGTTCTGTTTCACCATATTCGGCAGTGGTCACAATGAATTCATCGTTCTCGTCAAGAGTTCCGTCTCCGTTCGTATCGTTTATCCACTGCTTTATCGCTGTAACATTTCCCTCTCCGTCATACTCATACTTGCTCTGCGATCTTACCACACCATCCTCTATCATACGCTCATATTCTATATCTCCGCCTTTTGCCGCGGGAGTTGTCTCATAGATATATTCATGCTCGGCGCCATCGTCTGTTTCAAAAGTGGTAACGATCTTTGAAACTGTATTCCGATTGTAATACGAATATTCTTTTACAAGATCACCTCTTGTTTCCTTGGTGACCTTTCCTTCTTTATCCCTCTCTGTTGATACAGCTTCATTATATATTCCCTTATTTATTGTCGTTCCGGACACATAGCCATTGGTATCATACCTATAACTCGTTCTGTCTATTCTTCCGGCATCACCGGTCGATTTTTCTTGTTCCAGTTGCCTTTCATGGTTATATTGGTATTCTGTAGTACTGCCGCGGCTGCTGTTTGTCTCGGTTTTCGTTATACTTTGCAATTTATTGCTCGAATAATTCACATTTGCAAATGTATAACTGCGCTCGTTCTCCTTTATACCATTTACTGTATCGCAACATCCGGCGACCGCATAAACCTCGTAATTAATATATGTATCCCTGAACGGAGTATTGAGCGGCACATAACGGTACGCCGTTTCGGCACCTGACGGGTATATTATACGCTCAATATTTGTCTGGGTCTCGGTATACACAAATACATCAGATGTTTTTAACGGCTCGTTTATATCCCAAACAGTATCAATATACCAATAGTTTGCTACCTCACCCTCACGCGCATCATATATCGTTTTTTCGCCGAGCTGGTCTGTTACAGTAAATCTTTTTACTTCTTTTTCCTCTAACAAGCTATCATTGTCAAGCGATGACGCCGGAAGAGTTTCGGATGTGTATGTTATTTTCTGTGCTGTACCATTGTCGTCTGTGTACGACACAGTAAAAACATCACCGTTCTTATCAAGAAGTATTTCCCTGCCGTAAGTGTCTATTATCTTATTTACACGGCTCGTATCATTTGGATCTTCCTGAAAATACTGTATTGAGTTGCCGTATTCATCTTCGACCGCAATAATGTTAGAAAGAAATGGGCCATCAAGGACCGTTCTTGTCATATCGTATCCTTCATGCACCGGCAGATAAAAATAGTATGTCAGATCATCATTATCTTTTACGATCATATTATATTTTCTGCCTGTGTCACGATATGTTTTATCAACACCGTAAAACATTTCATACGATGCTGAATTTCCTTTTCCGATCCCGCTGAAACTCTCTGTGTATGTTATTTCTTCACCATCTTGTATTATATGGTCAGTACCCTCAAACATTGTAACATTTCCGTTTATGTCCCGGAATGAACACGTATAATCCCTCTCCAATGAATGATAATCTTTATCGGAATCATGGAAATTATCAAGATAAGTAGTATACATACCCACGGACGGCAGCACAAGCTTCCATCCCTGACCTATATTGTCATTGTTCGTAAATACCAGGTGTTCATCAAGTAACGGAGAATCATTAACTTTATGCCGATATATCCCTATAATGTTTTTCTCCTTGTTAAGGCTAAGCTTTATTCCATCAGAGTTTTCCTTATTATTATATTCCTCCATCCTTCCGTAGATATAACTAAAATCATAATATTCAACGCTTTCTCCCTCTTTTTCAGCGGTTTTTATTTGATTTTCATTATATTTTGAGATGTAGAAATCATCATACATATAAACATACATCTGATCCTGCGTTTGAAAACCTATGTTTATCGTCTCATTTGTATCGTCCACAAAATACTCGGCAATATATAGAGGTATATTGATCTTGCCGGATGAAGCTGGCGTATACATCTTATTATATTCCTGATTATCATGCCTCCTTGTTATTGACAGATCAAGTCCGTTTTTCCCCTGTAAAGTCAGATCTGTTTCCTCTATAACAAGGCGGTTCGTATCTCCGCTGATATTCTGACCGCTTTTATCCATGTCCGCCGGTTTTGCGTAAGAATCACCGAACGCCTTACTGAAAGCCTCATCCCATTCATTTCTCAATGCCGTATCTCTCGTTTCACCTGTGAAGCTGAGTGAATTTGTCGGAGAAAGCTGCGGACGAGTGTCGA
The DNA here is from genome assembly GCA_904395315.1 of uncultured Clostridia bacterium. Lineage (GTDB taxonomy): Bacteria > Bacillota > Clostridia > UBA1381 > UBA1381 > Ornithomonoglobus. Next base: position 10,579 of record CAJFNT010000134.1, on the reverse strand, counting down.
TCTTTATATTCTCTTCATTGAATATCACATCGTGCTCAACCTTTGTCGTTTTCGGCGTAGGCTCCGGCATCTCTTCCTGTATTACAGTGCCGTCGGTATCGGAATATACCGGATTCTGTTCCTCAGGGGTATACCTCTCTCCACCGTATATATCTTCCGTTTCCCAAGGTATATTCTCCGCGACTCCTGCAAGCAGCTCATCAAGATCAGCTTCAGCAGCAGACGCCGGAATACTTCCCGCACAAAGCACTGATGCAAGAACAATGCTCATGATTTTTCTTACCATCTCTCTTTATCCTCCATTTATTGATTCTTTGTCATAGTATATCTTATATTATATTTCCCGCTTGAATTGGCTTTAAGTATAACGGCATTTACCGGACCGGTCATCTTTGATCCTGCGGGAACAGTTTCGGAAGTGGTAAATGACAATTTCCCATCACTGTTTTCTATGACCGTTATAAACGAATCGTTTATTTCGCCTATATCCCTGTCCCAATCAGCCGTAGCCGCGTATGCATCCCTGACCTCGAATGCCTCAGGCAGATATTCCAGAGTATATGTGTATCCGTCAATGCTTTGCGCATTTTTTACACTGACCGACAGCACGTATTCCTTGCCGGCTTCAGCATCTATCGTCAAAACATTTCCCGCTTCGGTTATCTCGCCCGGAATATAGCCGTTTTGATCATTATAATCACCATAATACTCATTATACTTATATACTGAATTGAGATAGGAGGAACCGTCATAACCGCCTATGCAGTATAATTCACCGTTATATATCGTATAGTCCGTAAAATACGTATGTTCTACAGGCATCTCATGAACTATATCATTCATTGTCACTTCGCCGTCATATACCTCTGCTTCTTTTACCTCATAGTAATCAGCGCCTTCCGGCGAAGCAAATATAAGCGCTTTTGACTCTGTCAATGCAACGGAAATATCCTCATATCCGTGAAACACACTTTCATACACGGTACTCAGGTCATTGATATCACAGAATGCTGCTCCGCCATATTCATAGTCGGCAGTGATCCCTCCGTATACACATATAAAACCGTTTATATATCTTGCCTGTGCACCCACTCTGTTCAATTCCGGCGCTATTGTATTTATACCGATCCATCTGTTTTCTTCCGGGATATATGCTGCACAATATGTATCTACAAAGCCATAAAGATCTCTTCCTCCGAATACATATATCTTATTGTCTACGGTTAAAGACACTGCCTGAGAACGTTTTACAGACATAGGCGCACCTTCACTCCAAGTCCCATCGACCGTATTATAAATATGTACCTCATCAAGATACTCATAACCTCTGACACCGCCTATTATGTATATACAATCTCCCAAAGCGGATGCAGTAAAACCTTGAATATCTCCGGGGATATCCGTCTCAACGCTCCATTCACCGCTGGTCCCGGAATAACGGTATATTGATGTTTCCACACCGTTTTCTCCTATACCCCCAACAACATACATATCTCCGCCTATGCTGAAATACATACTGTCCGCTCTGCCTCCCGGCATAGGATTCTGTTCAGTCCACATATCTGAGTCTGTAACGCTCATAGGAGCAGCAGGCTCAGAGCTTTCCGGCATCGCACTCTCTTCAATACTTTCCTCCGCGTCTGATACCTCCTCATCTGAATCTTCTGTCTCTGACTCTTCATAAGTCTCTTCACCTAAATCATCGGTTTGCTGCTGCATTGCCTCTTCCGGATCAGACACTGTTTCAGATGAAACGACTTCAACTGACAGATCCATTTCTTCTTCCTCTGCATAAGCGCAAAAAGCCGTGCCGAAAAGAGCAGCCGCTAACATCATGATAATAATTTTTTTCATAATACCATTGCCCTCCTTCATCGCGTAATATTTACAATTGTACGCGCTTCATACACCTCATCATTGACCGTTCTGCTTGCCTTTACAACCACCATTCCCGGCATAGCGTTATCATCCACTGTAAGCATCCCGGTCTCTGGATCTATCGAAACCCCCGGTCGGCTCTTTTCTAAGCTCCACACAGTATCACCCCTGTAAAGAGGAAGCATGCTCGTATACGTGTCCTCCGCAAGCATATAATACTGTTCCCGCGTATTTGCAGACGCATATGACTTTCCGTAGAGCAACTCCTCCATAGATCCTTCAGGCGTATAAATATAAATATTATCAAGGCATATGCTTGTGTCTGTGGAGAATGATACCATATTTATATTATGTAGTTCATTTGAAGTCTCCAACCCATCTCTCAAAGCCAACAGCTGCCTTGTATCCCTGTCAAAAACAGCTATACTCTGATCCTGGTTTTCCAAGTCAAGAGTTATTGATACGCTATACCATTTTCCGGGTTCTATTACAAGAAAATCGCCGTTTAGATCGCGCATTCTTTGGAAATCCTCTTCCGAGCCTTGAGTCATAAAATATTCTCCCATCTTACCGAGACGCGCCGCTATAGTAGTATCACTGCTTCCATAGCCTTTCATGCTTTTGATCTGCACTTCTCCGCTTCTGTTTTCCGATTCGGTTTCAGGATAACATACATCATATGAAACTATAAGCTTTGTATCTTCTTCATAAAATCCATCGTCCGTCATTTTAACATCACAATATTTTCTACCCCTTCCTTCATGACCATTATAGGTGAGCTTTAAATATTTATTTCCGTTTTCTTCACTCAATATCTCTCCGTCTGCATTATCATACATCGGATCGCCCCATTCTCCGCCGGTTTCAAAATCATAATTGACAAAACTGTCAGCCGAAACAATACTGTATACTGCCAACGTTGCTGCGAGTATTACTGTCATTGAAATGCCGGCTATTATCTTCTTTTTCAAAATATCCTTCCCTCCCATAGTCAAAGATCATGTATATGTCAATGTAACAATAGGGCACGAAATGTGCCCCATTGTTTTTAAGCATTAACATCATACAATCCATAATTTTTGGTTTTAATTTTTAGTGTTGTTTTTTAGTTCTAATTGAACTTTTTGAATTTTTCAAGCCCTTTCGGCTCTTCCGGCTCATAGAACGGAATACCGCACGGCGAATTAGCCGCCAGCGCCACGAACGCAAACGCCGCACATGCTACAGCTCCGCCGTATTTGCGCAAAAGGACTTTCACAGTGTTCTTGAATTTGCCCATCTGCTTTCCCTCCTGTCTTTAATTTTATTTTTCAGTTCAGCCGCGGCCATCGAAACAGCCACGGAGAATTGACCCATCAAAAACGAGAAAACATATATGTTCTCCCGAAATATCAATGAGCAGACTATAGTTATCGCTATGTCCGCATAACAAATTATCAAAGCTATTTTTCTGTACACCTTTGACTCATTGATATCCACACTCTTCCTGCTGTGCGCAAGCGGCGCTTTAAGCGTTACCATTGCCGCGTTGAACAGCATCGGCAATGCGAACACCATTAGAGTATAAGTGTGTATTGGCACTATATTAAGCAGAATAGAAAATAAAATATATGCAAATATCAATACCAGAAAGCATCTTAGCTGTGTATCTGCATGATATCCTCCCGTATATAATCGCAGCGGTATAAATCCGCAGAAAAACAAAACTGTCTCAAAAAAATTCCCCGCAATAGCCGAAACAAAGATCACGAACAGTATTTCTCCGACAGACATGATCATAGTCTGAAACCCATATTGCCAAAGCTGTCTTTGGCTCTCATCGATAGTTTTATTATTTACCAATTCGTCGGCAATGCTTTGAGATAATTTTTTCATATGTGTTCACCCGCTATAAAAAATGATCGTTATTTATTTTGATTATATCATAACTGAGCGAAATTTCAACAGACCTTACGTGAACAAGCTTTTTGATTACGTGAAAAATCCTTAAACAAAAAAAGCGGCATCATCCGCCGCTCCTTTGGTCTATTCCGAATAACATAAACGAGAACAAAAATTCTCCGTCTTTCTGATCAAACCTATATACATTATCATATTTATCCAAAGTGTCTATTATATTTGTGACGCCTATGCCATGACGCTCCTTATCCTTTTTAGTCGTTTCCGGAAAGCGCCTGTTTTCTCCGGCGGCGGAATTCACTATCCTGCACACGAGAGTCTGTCTTCTGTAATTCATTTCGAATTTTATATATCGGTGTCCAGATACTTTTTCACATGCCTCTATTGCATTGTCCAGCGCATTTCCTATGATCACACAGCAGTCTGACGCGTTTATGTTCAATTGTTCGGGTATCTGTATATCCAAATAGAAATCTATTCCCTTTCCTCTTGCTGTATTCCTCTTTGCAGAGACCACAGCGTCTATTACTGTGTTTCCCGTATCTATCATATTGTGTCCCATGCTCTCATAATCGATCACATTATCTATGTACTCTGCCAGCTCATCATATTTTCCTTTAGACAGATATGATCTTATCGATAGAAGATGATTTGACCAATCATGACGTATCTTTCTCTCTTTTTCATGGGCTGCGGCAAGCTCATCCAAATGCTTTACCTGATCACTGTAACGCTGTTCTTTCAATTCCTGTGTTCTGATCTTTAGTGATTGCTTCGATATATTTTCGTAGAGATACAACGTTATAAAAACACAATACAGAAGACCTATCGAACATATCATGCTTAAATAACCGAATGGCGATTCTGAAATATCATCCTGTATACTAAATATGAGATAGATAGTTAAAACTGCGGTCATGAACACACTTGTGAACAGCACCCAATAGCCCGCCTGAAGCTTCACTTTCTTTCCGCATACACATATTATCTTTGCAGCGCCGAAATTCAAGGCTTTTGAAAGAATTATCCCCAACAATCTCATATTTGGATTGTTTATTATTTCAGCACTATCTATACCCTTTGTCCATGATATTATAAACAGAACAAGTACCTCTGAGAGTCCTACAATTGCAAAAGACAGTACAGAAATTGCAAGCTTTACTTTAAAAGTTCCTTTAAAAAGAAACGACATAAAAAACATACATATTATCATACATAATATATTCAAAATACTTATGTCAAATATGCCGTTGCTTATGTTTATCCCTATCGTCAACGCAATAACACCCAAAGCATAAATATATTTATTGAATCCTCTGCGCCTGCTCAGATAATTATCAAACAGCATAAATGCCGCAACAGCTTCTATAAATCCGGTGAACAGATCCGCCAACACATATATACTCACAAAAACCGCCTCCTCTCTTCCAGCAAGAGAAGCTTTTGCTCAAAATCCGATCTGTACTTATCCCCTATGGGCAGTGAATAATCATATTCCATGATATACAGCTCATTCTTCGATACGGATCTAACGTGATCCAAATTTACTATATATGATCTGTGTATCTGCACAAACAGAGCAGGATTCAGTTTTTCTTTGATCTTTGAAAGCGGAGTATAAGTCGTATGCTGTTCCGATGTCGTATGTATATATGTCTTATGATCCACACTTTCCAGAAATTTTATCTCCTCGCTCAACAGACGTATGATCTTACGTCCCTCTATGACCGATAATGTGCTCCTTTCTTCACTGAACATCTCTACGATCTTAAAAAACACTTTTTTAAAGTCATTTTCATCTATAGGCTTCAGCAGAAATCTGAACGGCAGGCACTCGAAGCTTTCATACATGTACTTATCGTGATTCGTAATGAACACGATCACAACATGCCTGTCCCGTTTCCTTATGAAGTTTGCAGTTTTTATACCGTTCATATCAGCCATCTCTATGTCAAGATAAACGATGTCGAACATATGTCCCTGCTGCTGATATGTCTCTACAAGCTCCTCTCCGCTCTCAAACAGCGAATATTCAAGCTCTATACCCTTTATAGAATCCAGATATCCGGCTATAATATCACGCCATGTTTTATCATCATCGCAAACAGCAATGCGCATCTTTTGTATCCTCCCTCAGAAACCGCAATGTATCTCAAATATCGAACAAATTCGACCATTACAGTATAACATATCCAGGGTTCCTGTGTCAACGTTTTTACCTTATTATCAATCACCTAACTAAATCAGCAAAAAAGCGGATCATCCGCATACGCGCCTTCCGGCTGCGTTCGGATATCCGCTCGCTTGATATTGTTCCAACGTATCAGTCGGTAACATCCTCCGGCTCTGCCTCAAGCTCATCGACTCCGCCGAAGCTGATGCCTTCAATATGGATATTTACCTTGTCAACAGCAAGACCGGTCATGGTCTCTACACTGTTTTTAACATTCTCCTGTATCTCCCATGCCAGTTCAGGTATCTTTACTCCGTATTCCACAACGATATACAGATCTATGATAACGCTGTTTCCGGTCATATCAACACGCACACCCTTTGAGGCGCTTTTTCTCGCGCCGAGTCTCTGCGCCACACCGTCAACAAACGACGTGTACATGCATGATACTCCCTCTATCTCTGACGCGGCTATACCTGCGATCGTCGATACAACTTCCACCGATATCTTTATATTGCCGATCGACTCTTCCTCAGTCTCAGCTTCTGCCTCTGCCGTTTCAGCAGCCGTTTCTTCAGGTTCGGCTGTCTCCTCCGGCTCGCTTACCTTTGTTACTTCTTCATTTTTGATCTCATCGTCCATGACAGACCCTCCTGTAATATTTCTTCACCTGTTGCCTTTGCCGGATGCGTATATGATCCGCATCCATTGTTCTGTCTTAATTATATCATACCACAGAAGAGATTGCAATATAAATAACCGTCCTTTTCTACTTCACCTCCACTATCTTTACATTATCGGCCGTTATCTCAGAACTGCTCGTAACTATATCGGTAAGCTTTGATATATCGTCTCCGGTAAGGCCGTCGCTTCTTACGGCAAGAGTAGCGGCGCCCTCGTTTATGTATGCGCATACTTCGCTGTAGCCCTTTGCCGCCGAGATACTCTCTATCTGATTTTCAAGCTCTATATCCGCGGCACACGCTACAAGCTTCTCTCCCGCAAGAGCCCTGGTCGCCTCATCGATAGATGTATCCGACGAGGTCGCTTTAAGCGCCTCCATAGCCGACGCTCTGGCAGACTCCCTGTTCATTTTCGCCTCCTCGAAATACTGCGCCGCCCCTGCATTATCCGAGGCCGGCGCCTCTCCCGAGGTCTCTTCAGCCGCTGTATCGTCCGCAGCAGCATCCGCAGGCGCTTCGGAAGCGGCAGTTTCCGACGGCGTTTCCGAAGCCTCTGCCGCCCCGTTGTCCGACGATACCATCTCCGCTTCTCCGAGCGTTTTTCCTGTCTCAACATAGCTCTCATTATCCCGTACCCTCACGGTGTCCTGATACGACCAATTCAAATATCCCGCCATCCCTATGAGCACAACAAGGGATGCGGCAATGATCTCTTTCTTTTTCAATATCATCATCCCATCTCCAAACTGTTTCGGCGCGGCTTCTTCGGCTTAACCGTCGGAACTGCCGCGCTCATAGACACATACACGGTTCGCTCCTGCCCCGGTCACCGCCGTGACCGCCTCCTTTATCGCCTGTCTTACGGACGGATCTCCCGCGCCGTCCGCTATGACTATCACACCTTTCACCTCCGGATATATCTCTCGCTTTACCACCACGTCTCCCCCTGACGTTACGGCTCGCTCTTTCTCGCTGTCGTAAGCTATGTCCTTTTCCATAGTTGAAACATACGAGATCATGACCGATACCTTTCCGGCTCCGTCTATCTCTGACAATATCTCGCCGAGCCTCTCCTCCTCTCCGCTGTATTCGGCTGCCGCCGGCTCGCTCTCCGGGCCGTCGCGCTGTATGCCGCTCGATATCGCGATTATCGCTATCCCAATTATTAATATTACGAGCATTATACGATTATTCCTGCTTTTTAAGAATTTACCTATCTCCCTCATATGTTACCTCCGAAACGCCGTAGACCTCCCTCATACGCGCAAGCACAGCCGTATCGATACTGTCGCCGAAGATCCTGAGGCTTTCAACGCCGGTTATCTCCCCGTCCTCGTTTACCGAGATATCCGCTTCCACGCGGCAGTCCCTGCCGAATTCAGCCTTGATACGCGCAGACGCATCCTCTCCGACACGCTTTGCCAGCTCAGTTTTGATCTCATCCCGCAGCATCCCTTCACCAGCCTCAGCGCTTATCTGCGGTTCATACGAGAATCCCTCAAAGACATTCTCCCTGAAAACAGCAAATAGCGGATGGGCAATGCACATCACCACGACCAGTCCGGTCGCCGCCCCGACATATTTGGACCATTTTTCCGGCGCGATCATGTTCACCACAGCCGCTATCACAGCCGCCGCGGCTATCGATATTATATATGATCTCACAAACACACCTCCGCATCTATCCCGCCACGCCCGTAGCGGTAAGTATTATGCAAATATTTATTAAAAACAGCACCGCAGTAAGGATCACTGTTCCGAATACCGACGTCACGGCTTCACTAACATCCCATATCATCGATGATATCCTGCTGTCCGTTACCGGCTCCACCATCGCCGCGGCAAACTTCAAAAGCAGCTGCATTATCCCGATCTTTATGACCGGAGTTATGCATATCCCGCATATTATAAGTATTCCCGAAATGCCCGCCGCATTCTTCAGCAGGCTTGCGGAGGATGCGACCGTCTCAAGCGTGTCCGACAAAAATCCGCCCACCACCGGCACAAGGCTCCCTACCGCAAATTTTATAGTCTTTGCGCCGACAGCGTCCAGAGCCGCAGATGAAAAACCATAGATCGCATTTATCCCTGTGAATAGCGTTATCACCAACGCCATGAGCCATTTAGTGACCGATTTGACTATTTTGATAAATCCGGATATCTTGGACTTGTCCCCTATATTCCCCGCCACCGCTAAGACCGCCGAAAACGTCATAAGCGGCACAAGACATTTTTCTATGACCGCCGATACAACAAATACCGCAGCCGAAAGCACAGGCTCAAAAGCCGCCGCGCTCGCCGCTTTGCAGCATGTGAATAGCATAAGTATAAGCACCGGTGTGAGCTTTGTCATAAACCCTGTCATAAGCGATATCACCTCTGTCCCATATGACAGGGCTGTCTGAAAACAAGAGAGCGCCAATCCGCTTATTACTGTAAAGAATGCAAAAAATGCCGCCCTACCCGCCGAATTTTCACCAAGTGAATTGTTCAGTGTCCCAACTGTCGCGGACAGCATGGCCATTACCATTATGACCGCCGTGTCCGCCGCAAAAGACCTGATCTCCGCCATTACTCCGTCAATAACATTGTTCAAAATCTCCACCGGATCAAGCGAAAATCCGCCGCTCATTATCTCACTGACACGGTTACCGAACATATCATAGCCGTCTATCTCCGGTATGTCAAACGCCCGGGCATGCGCCGAGAGCAACAGCAGCATTATCACCACAGCGGCAAATATACGCTTCATACGCTGTTCACCACCCCTATACAAAGCTCCATGAACGAGGCGAGCACGGGCAGTGTCAGCGCAAGAATACATATTTTCCCCGCCGCCTCTATTTTCGACGCGACCGCGTTCTCTCCGCTGTCACGCAGGATCTCCGCGGAGAACTGCGTGATGTATGCCGTTCCTATCACCTTCGCTATCATAGAAAAATACCTTGTGTCAACGCCGCATTCCTCTATGATCTGCCTGAGTCCGTTCATTATCTCGCTGAGCCACTCTATAGTACCCGCAAGAATGATCGCGGAGGTCACGAGCGCGATAAGGAGCGCGAACTCCGGTCTGTGCTTTCTTATCATCAGCGCAAGCATTCCGCCCGCAAATCCCGTTCCTATCAACCGTATAATATCGCTCATAGATCAAATATCCGTTTTATAGAATCAAACAATGTTCCGATCTGCTCAGTCAGGATAAACAGCACCACCACGAGACCCGCGATCGTTATAAGCAGCGCCTGCTCATCTCTGCCGGCGCGGGTCAGCAGTTGATTAATAACTGCGACGACTATCCCCACTCCGGCGATTTGAAATATCAGATCAATATTCATCCCGTATCATCCTTTCAAATTTACATGAGCATAAGCACAGCAAAAATGCCGGAGAGCACACCACAGCCCCTGTATACCTTTGTGAGTCTCATGCATCTTTCTCCCGCTTCATCGGCGCTTTTCGACAGTAATTCAGCAGTTCGTTCTATTGCGCGCTTCTGCCCGCCCACATCGCTCATGCCCAGTTCCGAACCGAGCGCGCGTATAGTTTCCGCATCCGCTCCCGTAAGAGCGGCATTGTCACATACTCCGTTTACCGCATCGCTCCATGCCGTCTTTATTCCGCGCTCCGCAAGCGTCTCGGCACAGCTTCCGTACAGACCATACAGCCTGTCATCAGAACTCATATCCCGGAATATCGTTCCAAGCCCCCGCATCCCGAATGTTATTTCCGTCTCAAGCACAGACAGAGAAATCACAAAGCACTCGAGGAAATCACGCCGCCTCCTAAGCCTGTCTGCCGCCGAAAATCCTACCCATATACATACGAGACATATGAGCAATGACCCTGTCATCCTAAGCATTTTCAATTATCTCCTCTATAGTCCCCGCTCCGTTCCGTCTCGACAACAATATGACAAGATCAAACATATCGATCACCGCGGCAAGCT
>CAJFNT010000133.1 GCA_904395315.1 uncultured Clostridia bacterium | reverse complement strand
TTGTTGTGCCGACCGGTAATTTCGGAAATATACTTGCGTCATATTACGCTAAAAAGATGGGACTTCCGATAAGAAGATTTATATGCGCGTCAAATGAGAACAATGTTCTTACTGACTTTATCAAGACAGGCGTGTATAACAAAAACAGAAAGTTCCATACAACAATATCACCGTCAATGGACATACTGATATCCTCGAATCTTGAGAGATTTTTGTATGATCTTTCAGGGTGCGATGATGCCATAGTGAGAGATCTGATGGAGAAATTGCGTGCTGAAGGAGAATATACAGTTCCGGAAAGTATAAAAGAGGCTATGCAGAGCATGTTTGACGCGGATTTCTGCGACGATAAGGAGACGATGGCTGCTATACGCAAGACATTTGACGAGAGCGGTTACGTGATGGATACACATACGGCTGTTGCGAAATGTGTCTATGATAAATATTGCGCGAGGACCGGCGATACAACGAAGACTATAATAGCTTCAACGGCAAGTCCGTTCAAATTTAATCAGAGTGTTTTGATAGCTCTTGAGGATTATAATGCCGTAACTGGCAAGGATGAATTTGAGCTTCTTGAGATGCTTGGAAAGAAGAGCGGAATGAAGGTGCCGGAATCGCTTGCGGAGCTTAAAGACCGCACGCCGATATTCAACACTGTAGTTGAAAAAGATCAGATGCAGAATACCGTGAGTGATTTTCTTAAGGTAGAGTAATTGCCAATGCGATAAATAAACGGATGTTCCGCCGCATTGATTTGCGGCGGTCTGCATTCCGCTTTGGTTTGCATTGGCTTATTTGATATATAGGGGATTGTGAAATGAGTGTTTCGCAATAAGCTAATTTTTTTTGGAGGTAAGAGATGCGTAAAACAGAGGAGCTGAGAGCCGCCGTCAAAAACGGTGAGCTGGATGAAAAGCTTTCGTACATATACGCCTGCGGTGATGACACAAAGAAATACTCGGACAGGCTTTTAAGCGTAATGGACGGATTTAACGACGTATTCGGAGCCGCGGATGAGATCTCGCTGTATTCGGCTCCGGGCAGGACCGAGATAGGCGGTAATCATACGGATCATCAGCATGGGTGCGTGCTGGCGGGAAGCGTAAATTTGGATGTTATCGCCGCGGCGGCCTATAATGGTGAAAATGTTGTGCGGATCAAATCAAAGGGATATGATATGGATATCATTGACCTCAATGATCTTGAGATAGATCCGGCGCAGTATGATAAAGCGATAGCCCTCATAAGAGGCGTGCTTCGCAGATTTAAGGATATGGGATATGAGCTCAAGGGATTCAATGCGTATACGGAGTCGAATGTGCTTAAAGGTTCGGGACTTTCGTCATCAGCGGCGTTCGAGGTCCTGGTGGGGACCATGGTGAATGATCTTTGCGCCGGCGGCGCGGTAGACGCGGTAGAGATAGCGAAGATAGGTCAGTATGCTGAGAATGTATTTTATAACAAGCCGAGCGGTCTGCTCGATCAGATGGCGTCATCCGTGGGCGCGGTCGTTGCCGTGGATTTTAAGAGCACTGAGTCCCCCGAAATAAATAAGGTGGATTTTGATCTCGCAAAATACGGATACTCATTATGTATAATTGATTCCGGCGCCGATCATGCCGATCTCACGTCCGAGTATGCGTCTATACCTGCGGAAATGAAGCAGGTCGCGGCGTATTTCGGCAAGGAAGTTCTGCGGGAAGTGGATAAAGAAGAATTTATGAGTTCAATAAAAGATATCCGCGAAAAACTCGGCAATGACAGGGCAGTTTTGCGGGCATACCATTTCTTTAATGAGTCAGAGCGCGCATGCCGTGAAACGGAAGCGGTGAGAAACGGAGATTTTGATGGATTCCTGCGCCTTATAAAGGAGTCGGGACGTTCGTCCTATATGTATCTGCAAAATGTGTACGCGTCAAGTATGCCTAAGGAGCAGGCTGTTTCGCTTACACTTGCGCTTTGCGATGAGATATTGGGCGACCGCGGCGCGTACAGAGTGCACGGCGGCGGTTTTGCCGGAACGGTCCAGGCATTTGTGCCGAACGATATTCTCGGTGAGTTCAAGTCTAAAATAGAAGCGGTGCTGGGCGAGGGAATGTGTCATATCCTTTCCATACGTCCTGTCGGCGGATGCGTTATAGCTGAATAAATTTTTAAGTAATCAATACACCTTCGGATTCATATATTTATCCGGGGGTGTTTTTGTATGAAGCTGAGGCTCAGTCCGCTTACCGCGGTGATGTTTGTAATAAGTATTTTTACGGGCGGCGCGCGTATGCTCATATTTACTTATGCTGTAATGACTGTTCATGAGCTGGCTCATCTTATCGCCGCGCTCGCAATAGGACTGAGACCGGAAAGTATAGAATTTGCGCCGTTCGGAGTGCATCTGAGGCTTAAAAATAAGATAGTTCGCTCATTGTCGGATGAGATGATCCTTTATGCCGCGGGACCGCTTGTAAATGGCGCGGCGGCATTTGCGGCGCTGCGTCTCGGGTGGGAGAATGTATACGCGATAAATATGGCTCTGTTCGTAATGAATTTGCTTCCTGTTTTGCCGCTTGACGGCGGTATAATATTGAAACGTATTCTTTCCTATAGGCTCGGAGCATCCGCGGCGCGCAGAGCGCTCTCGGTCACTTCTGTGCTGCTTGCGGCTGCTTTTGCCGCTGCTGCAGTGTTGGGCATATATCTGGGCAGGGTGAATCTTTCAATACTTGCGATGGCTTTGTTCCTGCTCGGAAATGTGCTGACTTCAAAGGAAAAATATGATGTCGATTTTATAATAGCGGCTTCGGGAACAAAGAAGAAAACGAATCGGGTGCGAGTGGTCGTGGTGGACAGAGACAACAGTTTGCTTAAGGCGGCAAAGAACGTCTCACCGTCATGCACGACCATTGCAGCCGTAATGGATGGGGAGGGCAGGATAACGGAGCTTCTGGGTGAGCGTGAGATCATAGAACGCGCGCCGGGACAGTGAGTTTATATACAGTAAAGAAAATACGGAGCATGCCTCCGGCTGCCTTCGTAGTGCTCGTAATGCAGGCCGTGACCGCAAGATACGGCGCTTTCGATAGCCTTTTTTGTGAGCTCTGGAACGTCATCACGCGCAAGAGCCTCATCCACATCGAGCCATAAGACCTCGCTGTTCTCGTCATTATCTGATCGAGCCTCACCGGACACATATTCAGCTTTAAATATAACGTACCAGTCGTGCATATTAAAACGTATGCCGATTATCTCTGTCGGTTCAACGAGTACGCCTGTCTCTTCTATATATTCGCGTCTCAATGCCTCCTGCGGCGTTTCTCCGAAATTAACATATCCTCCTGGGATGATAAGTCGGCCTTTGCCCGGACCGTAAGTATGCCGTGCAAGCAGGATCTTGTTCTCATTTATAACGACACCTGCAACGCTTTGTTCCCAATTGGTATTGTCATGGTTCATTGTGTTCTTCCTCCGTTTTTATAGCTTTCGTCTTATTATAGCATCTTTTACTGTGATTGTAAAGAGCGCGTAAAAAGAGGCTGTGTTCAAACAGCCTCTTTTTCGTCAATTGACCTGATATTTCAGGATTGCCTCTACGGTCGGATTACCTTCCATTATATCATGCGATACCTTTTGCAGAGTTGTATAATTCTGCATACCATATCCTCTGGTTTGAATTTGAGAAATATGTGGTGAAAGTGTTTCAGTCATGATGCTTTCTTGTTCAAAGAATGTTATATCTATTGTCGGTTTTTCAAAATAAAGTTTCATTCAACAGTCTCCTTTCATTCGGCGTTCGGTGCGGAACTTGGCGTTGGCGCGTTTGAAGGCTGAGGCATAGATGTGGCTGTGGGCCCCGGATCATTTGTGCCGTTTGACGGAAGAGGAGTAGCGGTAATTTCTTCTTTTTCCTCATCGGTCATAGGCACATGGTGAGCCTGAGGTATTGCTGTTACGTTTTTATCATCGTCCGGAATATTGTATACGACATATCCGATATCATAAGTCCCGTCTCCCGTCAATATCGGAAGTGTGCTAAGATCGAAACGTCCCACCATACGGAAAGAATCGTTATTATATACAAACCAATCTATCGTTGTATAGTTTGGGTCCATAATATCAAGAGATGTCTTGAACACTTTGTAGTAATAGCCATTTTCAGTTGAATTTTCAGCAGATTCAACATTCAGGTAACCATATACCGCAGCATATTTAATTCTTGTTGCGTTTTCGCCTATAGTGCCACTGTTGATGTTAGAGCCTTCGCCGTTGCTGTATATCAGCTTCCAGTACTTGAATGTCTTGCCCTCATCATTTTTTGGCGGTATGACTGTACCTACAATTACGGATTTTCCGCTTTTTGTGCTTCCGCTATCAACTTGATTTTGTACAAAGTCTGATGCGACTGATCCGATCCTTGTATTGTTTGCCAGCGCTCCATTGATCTTTGCATCGCCTGTTGATGGATCGGCTATCGTTCCTTCGGGATAATATTCCGTTATAACAGCCCTGTTATATATTCGGAGATTAGTTATATACGTCTCCGACATAGATGGTTCTCTGGAAGGAGCGTCATCTGTAGTAGTTCCAACAGTTGTAATACTATCCACATTGAATTGTATCTGCCTGTAATGACTTCCGCGAAGATTTCTTGCACTGACTATCCTGTTTGCAAGCTCATTATTACCATCATAGACTATCACCTGCATGTTTGTATCTTTAAGATCATATACAAGCTGCATAGAATACCATTTACCGCATTCTAAATTTTGCTCATAAATTGGTGAGTAGTTCTCCTGATCCGCCCATGAGTTTATACCTGCTGTACTTATGGTGATAGTATTCCCGGCAGCGGTGACGGTTTCTCCGTTTGAACCGCCGCTTGTTCCCGAAAGGTGCAGAGTAATATAGCTGCCTCTTTTAGGAAGATAGAAATCGAATTCGGTATATGATGTGACTCCTTCGGAATCATCATCTGTTGCAATGTTGTATGTAAAGTTGTTTGCAGCCTCAGTTTCTTCGCTAAAGGTGATATAACCGGTTGAATCTTCTTGATCATAGATATTGTGCACATTAAAATGAGCCCATGTTTCATCAGTTGTTAGATCTTTTCCACTGCTTCCATTGTTGTCTGCAAAAGATACGGCATCCGCGGGAAGAGGACGAGCTGTCGGGATCTCGGTAGGTGTAAGATATTTATCATCTACAGCGATCTTTTCAGCTTCAATATTATCGAGATACACATAGTGTTCCGTATCCATTCCGTCTCTGTCGGCATCATTACCTCTGTCCCATTTGTTTGACGCTATAATGAATCCGTTCCATGAAGCATGTTCAGGTATTATAGTTGTTATGCTTTTTGTAGTATTTTGATCATTATCCGCAGTAATTTTTGTTATAGTAAATGTAATGAGATCATTATAAAAATCCACTTCAGCATCAACATGGAAATAATTATAGGCATTTTTATCAAGGCCTATCCCCAGATCTCTGTACTGACCGTATGGATTGCTGTCAGTCTTGTACAGTGGATCGAAATACGCAAGTGTATTTGTCATATCGACCCAATGCACACCGTTGGTCGTGTCACGTTTTGGTCTTCCGGTAAAGAATGTGAGCAAATGTTTGCTTATTGATTCTGTATTGCTCGGATCGGCATCTATCTCATCAAAATGATTCTCATTAAAGTCAAACGGGATACTCGATTCGCCGATAGCCTCGCTTGTCATACTTATTGAAGTTGGGATACCAACATCATCACCTTCATCTGACTTTATATCGTTGTATATGGCAAAATCATAGCTCACTTTTATTTTATCTGTTCTTTGAATAAGCTCATTGTCGAGTTGCAATCTTGAACCACGGTAACCGTTTCCCGCGAGGTTTCGATCAGGATCGTTCTCGTCCTGGTCATTGATTACATTTGTGTTAAGAAAACTATAAAATGCATTATTATTTATTCCGCTGTCGGATGGCATTTGTGTTCTTTGTGGTTGAGCATTTTCTCCGTTACCGGTGTAGCTGTATATAAGCCCGTCTGCAGTGTTATCTCTTTTTGTGAGTTTTGGAGTTTCATTTGACCATGTTGTTCCGTATTCATCATACATCTTGTATCCTTTGTCATTATTGTCAAAATCAATATTTACGATTTCAGTAGGCTTTATTGACGAAAGCGGTTCGCTGCTCGGTATCTCAGGCGCTTGGACGTCAGATACATTGACTTGAAACCTTCTGGTGATCTTTTGATCGTCTTTCGAGATAGTGATATCAAACGGACCGAGTGTGCCGGTATGTATTCCTCTCACAGTGACTGCATCATAAAGACTTACGTATTCAGCGTGGGCATAGTCGTTTTCTGCAACCGTGCCGTTGATAGTTGTACCATTGTTTGCATTTTCAAACGTTACAGTATCATAGTTTCGCAAAAGAGTCATGGAAACTGTTTCGCCAACTTTAATATTGATGTGCACGATACCGTCCGTTACATTGCCGCCGGTGCCTGCTACAAATATTTTTGGCTCTGTTGCGTTTTGTATCTTAAGAGTTTCTACAACTGTTTTCGGTATAGGAGTAGTATCATTTCTGTGAAGTGTAGATACAGCT
>CAJFNT010000132.1 GCA_904395315.1 uncultured Clostridia bacterium | reverse complement strand
TGTTTTGTCCTATCACTGTTTATTGTCTGTTTACCTTCTCATACCAAGTGCGACTTTAACAACAGAGAACTTGTTTTTTTCTCGCACATTATACTCCTCCGGCCCCTCGACTTCTACTTGCGACCCTCTTTTCGCGAACTTGAACAATTGCTCAACATCACTTCCGGCTCTTACTAAATGGTACTCTATATAGGCTTTGTCCCCTGGCTCGAACCCCATTGCCTTTTGAACAAGATTGGTCCCTTCTATCACAAGTTGTTCGCGTTCTCTTCTTGTCAGCTCCATCGTCTCTCGCCTCCTTGTTTTCTTCCTATATCGCTAAACTATCAGTCCAAATCTTATGGCGAGCCATACAAAGATCCCTCCAAATATACAGCCCGCAAATAAGAAAAGTAAATTAATCAAAAAGTTCTTTATGACTGATCTTCTCCGATAATTGACAGTATCGATCAAGGTCTTGTTGACCCGCTTGCCGAGTTGTTCAAGTTCTTTTAGCTTTGCTATAGCTCTGTCACCGCTTTTATTAAATTCACTGATGTCAAGTATAGCTTCATAAAAGATTTTGTTTCTATTTTCCATTATGTTGCTCACCCCCTTTCACGCCGTGGCTCTTGTCTTCCGCCCCTTCCTGTGATATAATGGATCGTGTGATATCGCAGATCACAGGAAGGGGGTGATGTTAATGCTTATTAAATTCAATTCATCTGAAAGAGTTACCATTGAAAACGCTGTCAATTACTTCGATATATTCTATTGCCACGAAGTGCCGTTCGATGAATCCGAGTGGACAGAATCTCATGAATGCATACATGAGATCAGTACGGTATTGGACGACCTCTGTGACAGAGACGCTTTCGATACACCTCAGACCGACCTGTCTCTCGATGAACTAAAATGCTTGTTATCGGCGTTCAGCGTGTACAGGAGCATTGTCCAAAACGATGTTAAAACCACTCTTGCACCAAATAGAAGTAAGCATGAAAAGGAATTGACACTGAACAATATTGATCGGCTGTATGACAGGTTATATGCTGCATTCCTGTCTTTAAAGCCAACCACGGCATTGCAGACGTTCAATGTTTCTTCCGACACAAACTACTTATAACTCTTTTCAGTGCCTGCGCAGGTCTGCGCTTAGTCTTAGACCTGCGCCCCTGCGTGGGCACAAGGAACCAAAACTTAGTCATAATCGGCAGCAGCCATCTCGCATGCTTTGCTTTAACCGAAATCATTTTATATGCCATCACCTCACCCCCTTTCACGCCGTGGTATTATCAACAAATGCATCGCAAGATTTTCCCAGTGCGCGACATATCATCACATATTCTTCCGCTTTTAATCCGCGTTTACATGATAATGTTAATGACAGTTTCGGAACTGTGATATGAGCTTTTTGGGCAACATATGATTTAGATATGCCGTGATTCTCTATATAATTGCGAATATTTATTCTTATATCCGTCATATTCTCACCTCCGTAACTTTAGTGAAACTTAATTATGCTTATATTATACTTTAGTTTTTCTTAAATGTCAAGTGTTTTTCTTCTTTTTATTTTAGAAATTCTTAAATAATGTATTGATTTTCAAAACACAACATGATATAATGGAATTGAAAGGATGAGGATATGGAGCGAAGAAGCATAAAGCAAATTATAGCTGACAATATAAAATTTTATAGAGAGCGTAATAATTTACAAAAAAAAGAGGTAGCTGAATATGTCGGCGTTAGTGCAGCATCTGTAACTCATTGGGAAGATGGTTCAAATTCTATAGATATTAACAAATTAGCTATATTGTGTGATTTGTTCAATTGTAAGCTATCGGAGATTGTTACAAGCCGAGAGGAACTCTCACAAGAAAAGCCATTAACTCATGACGAACAACAGCTTATAAACGACTATCGCGATCTCTCGCCGCAAGGACAGGAATATATACGTCAAACCATGTTCCTTGCAAAGCAAACATACAAAAAAAGCTCGGATAATTCCCTTTTGGAAGAACAGTCCGGAGCTTAGATGAAAGGATGGTACTTATGAAGACATGTAAAAAATGCAACCAAATGAATCCTGATACCGCAAAATATTGTGAAAACTGTGGCAGTTCCGATTTCATCATAAGCCATAAAAACCTGGATTTAAAGAAAGTAAATCCGATAAAAAAATTTAAAACATGTCCTCGGTGTGGAGAGGAAAGTCCGTCTACTGCTGTGAATTGTCAGTATTGCGGGGAAAAATTCTATGATGAATATGAAATCATCTCCGATGATACTGCTACTGGAAATTCTGAAGAAAAAAATATAAGTGTGTTCCCCCAAATAAAAAATACTGTTGTATCAACAGCAGAGAAAATCAAAAACATTCGTGATTCTTTTGACAACGCAAAAAAATCTGAACAGTCCTCGTCAGATTCATTATCAGATCAGTTAGATCCAAGCAACGAACCGAATAAAAAAGGCAGCAGGCTTAAACAATGGCAGATAAGGGCTATACTTGCGGCATGTTTTGTCGCCGTTTTTTTTGCCGGCTTCGGCTGTGGTAAAATAAATATGGTACGTGAAGAAACATTCTATAAGGTTACTAAATCATATGAGGATCTTTTAGGAGAAAACAATTATTACAAACTACGTATGGCCGAATACGAAAAAGCGACAATGCCAAGTGAACAACCCCAGGCAGTAGATCCAACATCTCAGCCAGCGGTTTCTCCTAAAACGTCTCCCACTAAAGTACCAATTTCAACACCAACACCGATTCCAGCGCAAACAAAAATACCACCATCGCCCAATACACAAGTCTCCGGCGAATTGACAAAGTCCGATAAACCCACCGATGGGTCGCCAAATTTCATTGAAGTGCTTTCATACTGCGAAACGCTTCTGCCTAAAGTTTTGAGATATGATGCGAGCATATCGCTTGACGAAAATGATACAACTATTATAAGAACCGGAAAACGCTATAAGCTTGAAACAACAATGCTGAAAAAGAAGAGCGACAAAACTTACCATTCTGCTGTATTTATTTTAGAGTTTAATGATGATTACAGCGAATATCGGATGAATACTGCAGAAGTTGACGGTGTAAAATATAGATAAAAATGTAATTTTATCAAACAACCCACTCCTCGCGCATCTTATCGATGCGCGCAGAGGTCTCCTTATGATTCTGAATAACGCGCTTGCGAAGCTCGTCATGCTCAGCCTGACGCTTTGAGATCTCTTTCTCGGTCTCATTATATTTCGTTATAGCCTTTTTTAATAAATTCT
The DNA here is from genome assembly GCA_904395315.1 of uncultured Clostridia bacterium. GTDB lineage: Bacteria > Bacillota > Clostridia > UBA1381 > UBA1381 > Ornithomonoglobus. The sequence goes on along the minus strand of CAJFNT010000132.1, from coordinate 310 downwards.
TAATCATAATAAACACCTCTGATACATTAAGTATGCTCATTGACACTATTTATATACCTCATAAAAAGTATATCACAATGTAGGCAAAAAGTCAATGGGACACAATTTCGTTACTTGCGAAAACGGTCTTGCAAAAACTGATGATTTCTCCGATCATTTTGCCAACGTCGGCAAAATGATCACTATGGCAAAAAACATATTCATTTAATTGTTGATTGCACATCCCGGAGCTCCCAGCTCCGGGCACAATAAATAAAAGAAAGGACCAAAAGAAATGCTGGATTACACGATCGAGGATCTTCGTCGCGCA
>CAJFNT010000131.1 GCA_904395315.1 uncultured Clostridia bacterium | reverse complement strand
CGTGAGCAGCGGGATAATAAATACAGCCCACGTTGTGAGCAGACTGAAAAAATTCTTTACGGACGTCACTCCAAAATACAAATTGTTGAGATAAAATAAAACTCCCGTCAAAACGAGAAACATTGTGAGAAAAATATATCCGAGCATCGATGTAAAATACGCTCTCAGCTCGCGTTTGAAGATCGCCTTCATTCATCTTCCTCCTTTTCCATTGCATCAGCGGCACTGATCTCATCATTATCGGTATCCGCATCCTGGTCCCGATCCGCGTCCGCGGAATCATCGTCCGCAGCAATATATCCACCGTTGTCCTGATCCTCTGTTTTAGCTGTCAGCTCAATAAACGCCTCTTCAAGAGTAAGCTCCTCCTCGCGCTGCATAAGTATCGGAAGTCTCGCATCGGCAAACGCAAAGAAAAGCTTTTCACCGATATCTTTATCTGAACCCTGCGCGAAAGTCAATTCGTACTCGCCATCCGCATCACGCTTTTCATAAGTAAGGTCTCCATCAAATTTATCGAGCACAGCTCTTATATCTTCATCGGAACCGGCAACGCGTATGATCATTCGCCTTATAGATCCTCCAGCGCTGCGAGTAATATTTTCCGGGGTATCCTCTGCCACTATCTTACCATTATCCATTATCAGCACTCTGTCGCACACCGCGCTTATCTCAGAAAGGATATGCGAGCTAAGTATTACCGTATGATTCTTGCCGAGCGACCTTATGAGTTCACGTATCTCAATTATCTGATTCGGATCAAGCCCCACAGTTGGTTCATCCAGTATCAATACTTTAGGATCCCCCGCCAGCGCCGATGCGAATCCCACACGCTGTCTGTATCCCTTTGACAAATTGCCTATGCGTCTTCCCATCACGCCGGAAACACCTGTCTTTTGGGCAATATTCTTCATCTGAGCGGCTATATCCTTTACACCCTTGAGTTCACAGACAAACCGCAGATACTCGGTAACTGTCATCTCAGGATAAAGCGGAGGCTGCTCGGGCAGATAGCCCATCAGGCGCTTGGCGCCTATCGGATCTTTCAGTATATCTATACCGCCGATCTTCACTTCTCCCGCTGTCATAGAAATATAGCCGGTAAGTATATTCATTGTTGTGGATTTTCCGGCACCGTTCGGACCGAGGAAGCCGAGTACCTCTCCCTCGCCGACGGTGAACGATATATGATCCACAGCGCGCTTGTCGCCGTAATATTTTACAAGGTTATTTACCTCGATCATAGCTCATCCGATTCCTTTCAAAATTCATCATAATTATTCGCTGTCCGTGACCTTTATAGCCAGCTCCTCAAGCTGAGCCTCGTCTACGGTTCCGGGAGCCTGTGACATAAGCTCCGATGCGTTCTGTACTTTCGGGAAAGCCGTTACGTCTCTAAGGCTGTCGCATCCCGCCATCAGCATCGCAAGTCTGTCAAGGCCTATCCCCATTCCGCCGTGCGGAGCAGCGCCGTATTTATACGCTTCAACCAAAAATCCAAACTTCGCCTCTATCTCCTCATCCGTAAGTCCGAGCGACTCAAACATCTTCTGCTGAAGCTCATAATCATTTATACGTATAGAACCGCTTGAAAGCTCGATACCATTCAAAACGAGATCGAATGCCTTTGCAATGACCTTTTCGGGTGCATTGTCAAGATACTGTATGCACTCATCATTCGGCATTGTGAACGGATGATGCATAGCCATCCATTTACCGCTCTCATCATCATATTCAAAGAATGGGAAATCAGTTATCCAAAGGAAGTTCCAGCCCTCAGGAATGATATTGAGACGCTTTGCAGTTTTAAGCCTCAATGCTCCCAAAACAGGCAATGTTACCTTATCCTTATCTGCAACTATCAGTACTACATCGCCTTTCTTGGCTCCTACTTTATCCATAAGCGCCATGATCTCTTCGGGTGTAAAGAACTTTTTAAAACTTGCATTCGGCTCTTCATCTACCCAACGTACATACGCGAGACCTTTCGCGCCTATGCCCTTCGCAAACTCCACAAGCTTGTCTATTTCCTTTCTCGTATATACCGAGGCAGCATCCGGGACAACTATAGCTCTTACGGAACCTCCGTTTTCAAGCGCCGACTTGAACACAACAAACTCGCTGTCCTTTACCAAATCCGAAATATCCTGAAGCTCCATGCCAAAACGCGTATCCGGCTTATCGCTTCCATAACGCTCCATCGCTTCGTTATACGTAAGCCTCGGCAAAGGTGTGGGGATATCAACATCCATAACTGTCTTATACAAATATTTTATGAAACCCTCTGCCATTTCAAGTATATCGTCCACATCAACGAATGACATTTCCAAGTCTATCTGTGTAAATTCCGGCTGTCTGTCAGCTCTGAGATCCTCATCACGGAAGCAGCGAGCCAACTGGATGTAACGGTCAAAGCCGGAGATCATCAAAAGCTGCTTATATATCTGCGGTGACTGCGGAAGCGCATAGAACTTACCATGATGGATCCTTGACGGAACGATATAATCTCTGGCGCCCTCCGGTGTTGATTTCATCATCATCGGAGTCTCGATCTCAATGAAGCCGCTATCATGAAAATAATCTCTCGCCGCTTTCGCGATCTCTCCGCGCATGATCAGATTCTTTTGCAGAACGTTTCTCCTGAGATCCAGGTAACGGTATTTCAGCCTGAGCTCCTCATTTACATTTGTATCGTTAACGATCTCAAATGGGGGTGTCTGCGCCTTTGCAAGGATCCTCAGATCATCAACGTAAATCTCGATATTTCCTGTCTTTATCTCCTTGTTTACACTCTCACGCTCTCTTACTACGCCCTTAGCCATCAGCACATACTCGCTGCGGCAGCTCTTAGCCTTTTCGAAGATCGCTCTGTCGGTGTGATCATCAAACGCAAGCTGAACTATACCTGTTCTGTCGCGCAGATCTATAAATATGAGGTTTCCCATATCACGTATCTTTTGGACGTATCCTCCGACCGTAACGGTCTTTCCGACTCCCTCCGTATCTCCGCAGTAATTTGTACGCTTTAAGCCCTTCATTGTGTCCATTTCTCAAAAATCCCTTTCTGTTTATATAAAAATAATAACTTATCTCAAAAAGCCTGCAAGTTCGTCGATCTTTACAGCTGTCTGCTCTCCTGTGGTCATATTCTTCACGGCCACTTCACCCGTTTCGATCTCATTATCTCCCAAAACAGCTGTATATTCCGCGCCGAGCTTATCCGCATATTTCATACTCGCTCTTAATCCTCTGCCCATATGGTCAGTATCCGCGCTTATTCCGGCTCTTCTCAAATCGTATACTATCCCCTGCACAGCTGAAACAGCTTTTTCGCCTAACGGCGCAATATATATCCGAACCGGATCCTCATGCGGTATATCCACGCCTGTTTCTTCCAAGCGCAGGATCAACCTTTCAATACCAAGACCAAATCCTATCGCAGGACACGGTTTGCCGCCGAGCTCTTCGACCAGCCCGTCATATCTTCCTCCGCCGCATACCGTAAAATCTCCGCTTATTATTTCAAATACAGTTTTTGTATAATAATCAAGGCCACGAACGATCCCGGGATCTATAGTATATTTTATGCCCATGCCATCGAGGCACTTCTTAAACTCCTCAAAATGACTGCGGCAATCATCGCAGATATAGTCCAAAAGTCTCGGCGCGCCGCTCACGATCGATTGACACTCCTCCAACTTACAGTCGATTATTCTGAGCGGGTTCCTATCAAACCTGCTCTTGCACGTATCGCAAAGCTCATCATAATGCGGACGAAGATATTCTCTAAGCGCTTCGCTGTAAGCCTTGCGGCACGTAGGACATCCTATACTGTTTATGTTCACCGAAAGCTCTTTAAGCCCCACGGAATCCAAAAATGTCAGCGCAAGTGAAATGACTTCCGCGTCAAGAGTCGGATTCTCCGCCCCGAAAGCCTCTACTCCAAACTGATGGAATTCACGGAGCCTTCCCTTTTGCTTGTTTTCATAGCGGAAGCAAGCTATATTATAATACATCTTCATCGGCATTGGCAGCGCATACAAACTGTTTTGCAGAAAACTCCTGACAACCGATGACGTCCCCTCCGGTCTCAAAGTAATGCTTCTGCCCCCCTTATCATTAAAGGTATACATCTGCTTTTCGACAACATCCGTTGTATCGCCCACACTACGCTCAAAAAGCTCTGTATGCTCGAACGTCGGAACACGTATCTCCTTATAATTATAAAGCGCCGCTGTCTCGGCAAACTTTTTCTCAAGATAATGCCATTTATAGCTATCCTGAGGCAGCAGATCCTCTGTCCCCTTCGGGGAAGTCGTTATTATCATCAATTACCAGTCCTTTCGATTCTTCGACACCGCCCGGCGGTCTCACTAAAATGCAATCATAATTATTTTACTATTATTATTTAGCTATGTCAAGTAAAAAACGGGAAAATTCAGCATTTATTCATTTTCGGCAATATTATTGAAAATACAAATAAACCGCCTCATCCCAAAGGCGGTCTGTTCACAATGTGAAATCTTATTCATTTATATTTTAGAGTTAGATCTATTTTCAGCAGCTCATCATCACTGCACTATCCTCACGATCTTACAGTCCGCTTTTCTTATAAAAACCGTAATGTTATTCTCTGTCTCATTGTTATAATACATCATTCGTTTTATCCTCCAATCGCCTTTATACCGATACACTCTACCTGTCCTATCAGACTGCAACGCCGTTACTTTACATCGTGTATATCTATCATAGAAAAATCTTCTTTTACTAAGTCATTATTTACAACACCCAGCAAATCAGCATATTCACCGACTTTTTTTATTGTTTTATTTTCGAT
>CAJFNT010000130.1 GCA_904395315.1 uncultured Clostridia bacterium | reverse complement strand
TCTGCTGCGGTACAGCTTCGGGGCTCGCAGTCTCTCTTCCGCCCACCTCGTTCGGGAGACTTTTGTACTCGCCGACCTTGAACCAAACTTTCCTTGAATCGGATGTGCCGGATTTTAATGTAAAATGCAGAGTTTTAATGAATTTTTCTGTAGGCTTATACACGGCGTTATCTATTATCATATCGATACATTTAAAGTGGTTCGCAGTCTCTATAATATCATCAACATTCAAGACCTCTTTTTCCATGCCGACAGTATTAGTTTCAAAAATACATCTTGTCTGGTCATGGGTCAATTTGCAGCCTTCGATATGATTGGAATTATAGGTAAGCTCTATCTGTATTTTATGATATATCCCGCCCTTTAGCGAAGCGTTTTTTTCCTCCATTAATCTTTCAAGCAGATTTTTAGGACCATCGCTTTTTTTGTTTTTTCTCATTGGTTTTTTCGTATTTTCAGGAATATTCCATGTCTTGCCTGTAAGGAAAGCGCCGGGTATTTTGTTTTGAGCACAGTAATTACGTACCCCTCGCTCGGACATATTCCATTTCTTAGCCATTTCAGCCACTGATAAATAATTCATGATATCCCTCCTCAATATAATTATACCATATTATCGGCATAAAAGTCAAATAATATTTAGGATGAATTCGTGATTTATGCCGATAGAGGGACAAAAGATACAATATTTATAATTTACGTCAAAATTATTCACTGGATGGAAATTTTGTATTTAACAGATCTCCTGCCTTCATATCAAGAGCATCATCCTCGTTCACGACTTCATCTGTGTCAGTCTCGGCTGTCGGAGTCGGTGCAGCGGGAGTGTAATCCTTGACGAGCGCAGCGAGGTCGCTTTCATCGACTGTATTCAATAGATATGTGTCAGTACACACAAGACAAGACGCAGATGTGAAAAAATGAAAGTATTGCTTGAGCTGCTGGGATTTGTGATGTCAAACAAAGGGAATACTATTGGCTCTCGGGTAAAGTTTATGAAAAATAATATCCCTATAATTCTGCATAAACCACATCCGAGAAAGGATCTGCTGGAATATCAGATAAAACAAATAGTTGATGGGCTGGAAAAGGAGGGCTTGATATGAGTAATTTTCTTGAATATAAAGATTATATGGGAACGGTCGAATACTCGGCAGAGGATAATATATTACATGGAAAGGTCATAGGTATAAACGGTCTTGTTTCATATGAGGGTGACAACATACAGAGCTTGAAAAAGGATTTCAAAGAAGTGGTTGACGATTATCTTGAAATGTGCAGAGAACAATGTATCGAGAGCCTTAAGGGCTGGAATGTCGTTAAGAGCATAGAGGAAAAACTCAATAGTGTTTATACTGCTGTAAATGACGCTCCGGAAGATGAGAAATATGCAAAGGCAAACGATTCAAGAGATGCGATAGAGTCTGTTCAGGATGAATATGAAGCTCTTACATCTACAACAGCGCAGAAGTTTGTCGGAGCTGTAAACTACAGCAAGCTCAGCATGCTCAATGACATACTTGTAAATCACGACAATGAGACTATAAAGAAGTACAACGACGCTATAGCTCTTGTATGGGATACAACGAATGATAAGTCGAAGATAACACAGGATAATTACCTCGTTTATTCGGCACAGATCGAAGACGTCAATGAGCTTGCAGGTTCATATGACATTCTTCCGCAGTCGGTAAAGGATCAGATGAATCCGTATGACGGCGATAAGCTCGCATCGATCTATGAGACGATAAAGAATGACGTTGACGGAACATTTATTCCGAAGACAGCAGCAGATTTCGTAACGATGTTCAATGAGGCAAAGGCTGTTTACACAGCGGCAGACGTTACATATGACGATAAGTACGCTGCGGTATTCGCAGAGGGTATATCGAGTCTCTATGAGTCGGTAAACGCGAGTGAATACAAAGACGAAGTAAAGACTGAGGCAGACAAGACAGATAATTCATATACAACATATGAGACATGGCGTTCGGCATTCGATAAGTATGCGCTCGTTGAAGACTTCATAGCGGCATCAGATGCATTGAAGGCAGAGATCGATAAAACAGGTATCTCGGCAGATTCATACGAGAACATCGCAGATCTCTATTACATCGCAATGGATAAGTATCAGGCTGCTGAAGCAGTAACGGGAAGCGACTTTGACAGTATAGCGTCAGAAGAGCTCAAGGCAAATTATGCTGCGGCAAGCGAGTATATCGGATTGGCAGAGGAGCTCATGGCAGAAACGGCAGAGTCAATAACGGCTTCGGCAAGAGAGGCTATAAACAGCATAAGCGAGGACAGTGCAAACAATATTGCATACATTTATAACTGATGTATCAAATCTTGTGGAAGTGGATTACACAACAAACGCGGAAGCTATGACAGCATTTATAAATGCTTACAATGCACTTGCAGAAAGCTATAACGGATTTACTGCAGAGCAGCAGAATATAGTTTCCAGCTCGAAAGAAATGCTTGACGGCAAAAAGGCGCGTTATGACTCTGTAGCGGCTGCTCAGTCTGAAGCGGCTGTCATCAATACAGAAAATCTTGCAATATATACTCAGTATAACGGCACTGTGACCGTTGAGAATTATGATGCGGCTAAGGCTGCTTATGACGGTGCAAAGGCTAAAATGGACGCTCTTGATGCTAAGTATCCTAACCTTGGAACAGAGGAAAAAACTATGCTTGCAAGCACGGCAGTTGAGACGAAGCTTGAACAGCTCGCATCTGACCTCGAAAAGCTTGGCCCGGTAGTAGAGACTGTAGGACTCATAAACGCTATAGGCACAGTTACTGAGAATTCGGGCGCGGCTATAATTGCGGCAAGAGATTCATATAATGCTCTTACTGCAGAGCAGCAGCTCATGGTATCAAATTATGCGGTGCTCGTTGAGGCTGAAAAGGCATATGCGGCATTTGATTCCGTACAGGAAGCTATACAGGCGGCTAATGCTGTAAACGCTCTTATCGACGCATTCCCGGCAGCGGATGAGATAACAGCTGAAAACGTTGAGGATGCAAAGGCTAAGGCTGAAGCTGCAAGAGAGGCATTCAACGCTCTTAACGATACGGCTAAGCTCTATGTGACGGACGAGGATAAGCTCACAGCGGCTGAAGAGAAGATCGCCGAGCTTACAAGACCTTCATAGGATGTTGACGGCGACGGTGTTGTAAATACCATAGACTTTAATATGGTTCTCCAGATGATCCTTGGCAGAGGTGACGGTTACACAGATGTTCAGACAGCGGTATGTGATGTTAACGGAGACGGAAACGTAAATGTATTCGATCTTATCGAAATAGTTGCCAACTGGGATTAATAAGTTCAGGACTTGAATTTACAGGCTGTGAGTGATCCATTCACAGCCTGTATTACCATAATTCCGGAGTTGATGCTCCGAATTGAAAGGAGAACAGTATGAAGAAAAGAATAACAGCCCTGTTTGCGGCGGCATGTCTCGCGGCAAGCTTTACACCGGCATTCGCGGCGGACGAAGTGAGCGCCTCGGTAAGCTCCGATAAGACCACTGCTGCTCAGGGTGAGAATATCACAGTTACAGTCAAGGTCGACGGCGCAGAAAATGTGAATGCGGCATATTACAGATTGTATTACGATCCCGAGGTGCTTGAATATGTAGCGTCCGAAAATGGTGATCTGATGAATTTTGACTATTCTCAGATGCCGTTCCTGACAAATGCGGTAGTGGACATCGACGATGATACACAGCGCGGACAGGTGACCGCGGCCGTAGGTTTTGACAATGATTATAATATAACAGACACAGAGTTTTTTACGGTCGAATTCCGTGTAAAGGCTGACACGGAGCCGGGTGATTACACCGATCTTTTTGGCTTTGATCCCGCGAGCAGCTTTGTTGCCAAACGGATCGGACCGTACAAATATGGTATCTTCGTTCCCGGATAAGATAACGGTCACAGAGGCTCAGGCTCCGACACATGAGTTCGAGACTTCAGTCGATAACCCGACTCCATCAATCGGAGACACCGTGACATATACTATATCCACACAGGAAACGATACCGTTTGTAGGTATGCAGTTTGATCTTGATTTTGATCCTTCTGTGCTTGAGTTTGTGGAGGGAAGTTTTGCGTATCCCGGTATGCTCAATACTATGGAGGTAAACGGAGAGGACGATACAGTTGTAACGTGTATCTGGATGTCTTCCAATACTCCGTCAAGCACGGACATCACCGGCACGGTGGCCACAGCATCCTTTAAGGTCATCGGTATGGGTGATGCAACAGTCACCGCATCTAATTTCTATTCGCAACCTGACAATATGGTATTCACGATGCCGCAGGTAAACATAGCCGGGACGGGCGTGCTCTCGTTTGAATGTGACAATGACAAGCTCACGGCAAGCGATGTGATGCATGTTTCTGTCAAAGCGGCGAGCATGGAAGCGCAGCAGGGAATACAGTTTGATGTTAAATACGACAACAGCATGCTTCGCTATGTCGCGGATTCGATAAAGATAAACGAAGCCGTAAATTCTGACGGCATAACGAGCACTGCAAGGCTGATGGAAGACGGCAATATCAGATTTGTGCTTGTGCAGACAGATAAAACAAAAACATTGAGCGGAGATACCGAGCTGTTCTCATTCGATCTGAGACCGGCTGAAAACGCGGAGGGCACAGCACAGCTGAGCTTCGAAGCGATCGCGGCAATGCCGCTCATGAGCAGTGCAAACAAAGAGATAACGGTATACGGAAGCGATGTGTCAGCGGCTGTTGAAAATGCAGAGGCTCTTATAAACGCGATCCCGGAGGAGATCACAGACGAGAACTATAATGACGCTCTTACAGCTTACAATGCTGCAAAGGACGCGTATGACGCTCTTACGGATGAGCAGAAAGCTCTCGTAAATAACTATGAAAAACTTCAGGCAGCGGCTGCCTCATTCGGAAATATCGATGCGGTGATAGAGGCGATAGACGCCCTTGCGCCGACAGCAGAGACATACGTTGATTCGAAAGCGGCAGTCGAGGCGGCACGCGCGATGTATGGATCGCTCACCGATGCGGCTAAAGCGAACGTTACCAATTATGAAAAGCTGACGGCTGCAGAGGAGACGATAGCCGCTCTTACAAAACAGGTAGAGGACACTGCGGCGGCTGTGAATACGGTCGTTACCGCAACGGCGGATAATTATGCCGACGCCAAGGCGGCTGCCGACGCTTACAGAGCTCTTACCGAGAGCCAGAGGTCGGCTGTTGTGCTGAATGAGGGCGTGAGCGCAGAGGCGTTCCTTGAAAGCTTTGCCGCGCTGGAGTCGCAGATAGATTCCGTTGAGGATGCGATAAGCGCCATAGGCGCCGTAACAACTGACAACGCGGCTGAGAAAAAAGAGCTTATCAATACAGCAAGAGAAGCGTATGAGGCTCTTAATGAAGCTATGAGGGCGGATGTTGAGAACTACGATACGCTGGTAATGGCGGAAGCTCTCTATGCTCAGTATATCGGTATAGATATAACTGTAACAAAGACAGAGGATTCATACACGGTGGATATAAATGATCTGCGCGGATCAGCAGTGCCGCAGACGGTGATAATTGCCGTATACAAAGACGGTATCCCGGTATCGCTGAACTTTGCTGAAAGCGATTCGGAAGAGCCTGTGACGGTAAGCGCCGATACTGCTTCCGAGGAATGCAGAGTATTCGTTTGGGATTCGATAAACGGAATGGTGCCGTTTACGAGCGCGAATATCAATTACGAATATTGATAAGTATATGGATGGAGCAAATATAAATATGGATATGATAAAAAAATACGCGGCGTGCACTCTTGCGGCAGTAATGCTCTGCTCTGTCCCGTCCGCGGTCGGAGCGGAGCAGTTGGCTGCTGGACCGATAGCGGTAAACTATGACAAGAGCACGCTCGCGTCCGCCGATGACCGGGTAACGATCGAGTTCAGCCTGCCCGCCGATACTTCGGCTAACGGCGCGGAGGTCAGAATCTCTTATCCCGAGGATAAGATCCTGGTAGGCGAAGTTGAAGCGGGTACACTCTACAGCGGCGCTTACATAAGCTCATATGAGGATGAGTCCGGTGAGTTCAAAGCGTTTGCTTTGAACGACACAACGTTCGAGGGCGGCGGCGATGTGATCACAGTCACTCTCAGAGCGGCAGAAGACGCATCGGGGACCGCTGAGATCAAGATCACCACTTTATATACCACGGTCGATCTTGGAAATGGTACCAATGAATACAACATAAGTATATCACTTCCGCAGAACGCGGAAACGGAGGAAGGCGTAAGCGATGAGCCTTCAGAAACACTCTCTCCGTCCCATGCTCCCGTCTCGGGAGGGGGCCACGGGACAATAAATAATAGTACGGAAGATGAGCCGAGCGCATCAGAGACCGCGGCGCCATCGGATGTACAGACTCCCGCTCCGTCATCGGAGCCGGAGGATACGCCCGAATTTACGGATATAGCCTGGCATTGGGCAGAGGAAAGTATCATCGAGCTTGCGGGACGCGGACTTATCAACGGCTTTGATGACAATACATTCCGGCCTGAGGCACCTGTAACGAGGGCGCAGTTTACAAAGATGCTTGCTGATCTGGATGGATTAAATGTGAATACATCCGTTCGCATCTTTGAGGATGTTCCGACAGATTCGTGGTATGCCCCGTGTGTAACGGCGGCATATGCCGCCGGGATAGTTCAGGGCGACGGCACATATTTTCGTCCTGACAGCAGCATAACCCGTGAAGAGATGGCTGTGATGGCAGCAAGGTGTCTTGATATGACAGCGTCAGCACAGGTGGACTTTTCAGACAGCGGCTCTGTGTCGGATTGGGCACGGGACGCGGTGAACGCGCTTGCTGCAGCGGGAGTTATAAACGGATTCGAGGATGGCACATTCCGTCCGGGCGGGATATCCACACGCGCCGAGGCAGCCGTTATTTTGGAACGGCTCGATCATATCGGCGGATGATCCGGCAAACTTTCTCTTCTCATAATAATAGAAAGCTTTTATAAGCACAAAAACACGGCGTAAAATATCGCCGTGTTTTTGTGCTTTATTGAGACCGCCTGTAATCATCTGGATATGAACATTTGTGTCCAGTATATTGTTCCATTCTGAGCTTTAACGGCGCCTACACCTATCTCGGTAACGTTTTTATTAAGGATATTGGCTCTGTGACCGGATGAATTCATCCAGCTGTTTATTACCTCTGACGCGGAACGCTGACCGTATGCGATATTTTCCGCTGCGGTCCTGTAGCTTATGCCGCTGTTTCTGAGCCTGTCAAATGGTGAAAGACCATCAGGATCTGTGTGGCTGAAAAAGCCTCTGGTTATCATATCGCTTGAATGTGCGCGGGCAACATTGGCAACGTCCTCTGCCCAAGAGAGCGCGCTGAGACCGTTTTCGACTCTGACGCTGTTCACGAGTGAAAGCACCTCCTTTTCCATCTCACGTTCAGATGCGGGAGCGGAAGTGGGCTGTGCCGTAGGCTTTGAAGTAGGAGCCGCCGTCGGCTGTGCTGTCGGTACCGGAGAAACGGTCGGAGCTGGGGTCGGTATCACTGTTGGCTGCGCCGACGGAGCCGAGGTGGGAACTACCGTAGGCTGTGCTGTCGGAGCGGGTGTGACCGTGGGCGCAGCCGTGGGTACAGCTGTGGGAGCCGAGGTAGGCTTTGCCGTGGGCACGGCTGTGGGCTTCACCGTAGGAAGCACTATTCCGCCGCCTATTATCGTTACCGTGCAGGAAAGCCCGTCCCAATCCACGTAGCAGTCCAATGCCTCGCTTATTGCGCGCAGCGGCACAAGTATGCGGTCGTTTTGGATAAACGGCGCGTTTTCAAGCTGTACTGCTTCGCCGTTAACGTACATTTGGTTACTGTTAAGAGAGAGAATGACTTCCGTGTCATTACCGTATGCGTATGCGGTCTGAGTTTCTCCGTCCCATTCCACTTCCAAGCCGAATGCTTCGAAAATACCTCGTACAGGCACGTATGTCCTGTCGTTAACTATGGCAGGCTGACTGTCAAACATCAGCTTGTTTCCGTTAAAATATACGTCTATATCGTTTTGCGCGTATGCCGGCGCTGAAAACGATGCGAGCATACAAACGAGAACAGGGATAATTTTTTTCATATCTGACCTCCGTGAAAATATTTTGCTTTTGTGCCGATAGGTTTACATAAATAAAGGCGCAGGTCATATTATACACGAAAGACAGCCGTTTGTAAACAGTATATTTATGGCAGATGAAATAGTGAAAAAAAGAAGCTGCCGCGTTGACGCAGCAGCTTCGTGAATTTTTAATAAAGCTTTCCGCCCTCTGTGCCGCCGAGAATGTGGAAATGCAGATGCTTCACCGTCTGCCCGGCATCCTTTCCGCAGTTGTTCACTATCCTGTAGCCTGACTCCGAAACGCCAAGCTCCTTTGCGATCTGCGGGATCTTTTCGAATATCGAAGCGACGATGCCGCTGTTCTCAGCGGTTATGTCGTTTGCGGATTCAATATGCTCCTTTGGAACAACAACGACGTGAACGGGCGCCTGCGGCTCTATGTCGCGGAACGCGTAAATGTTCTCGTCTTCGTACACTTTGTTTGAGGGGATCTCCCCAGAGATTATTTTACAAAAGATACAGTCTGCCATATTAGCCTCCGTTCTGCCGCTGTGAGCGGCCTTTTATGATATCTGAGCAGTAACTATCTCATCAGCCAAAGCGAGCGCGTCGTCGATCTTCATAGCGTCTTTTCCGCCGCCCTGAGCCATATCCGGCTTTCCGCCGCCTTTTCCTCCGCATACTGCCGTGAGTTCCTTTATGATCTTTCCGCAGTGAACGCCCTGCTCGACAGCGTCTTTCATAGCCATTGCAACAAACGTTATCTTGCCGTCGGTGTTGGAAGCAAGCACGACTACTCCGTTCGTCATCTGTTCCTTAGCCTTATCGGCAAGAGCCTTGAGCTCGTTTACGCTCACGCCGTCCACCTGTGCTGTAAGTATATTCACGCTGCCGAGGTGCTTAACGCCCGCCATCATATTCTTTGTGCGCATTACAGCCATTCTTTCGTTGAACTCCTCAAGCTTCTTCTCATATGCTTTGTTTTCAGCCATAACAGATTCGGCTTTCTTGTCAAGCTCCATTATCCTGTTCGTTTTAAGCGCCGATGCGGCGTTTGACAGGACTGTTTCGTATGATGAGATCATATCCAGAACGCCCTGACCTGTCACAGCTTCTATTCTTCTTACGCCTGCAGCGACTCCGCCCTCTGAAACTATCTTGAACAGTCCGCACTGAGCGGTGTTTGTAAGATGCGTTCCTCCGCAGAATTCGATGCTGTAATCGCCCATGGATACAACGCGTACTATATCGCCGTATTTTTCGCCGAACTGTGCTTCAGCTCCGAGCTTCTTAGCCTCGTCTATCGGCAGCTCCTGAACGGTTATCGGGAGACATTCGAGTATAGCGTCGTTTACGCGCTTTTCTGCCTCCTTGAGCTGCTCCGATGTCATTGCCTCAAAGTGAGAGAAGTCGAATCTCAAATGACTGCTGTCAACGAGCGAGCCGGCCTGCGCCACATGCGAACCGAGTATCTCTTTGAGCGCCTTGTGGAGCAGGTGAGTAGCGCTGTGATTGCGGCTTATCGCCATCCTGTTCGTTTTGTCTACTTTCAAAACAACAGTGCCCGGTTCGGGCGTGCTCAAAAGCTCGGTATGGTGAACATACAGACCGTCACCTGTCTTTGTGGTGTTTACGATGTTTCCTATAACTTCTCCGTTTTGGAGGATCGTGCCGATATCGCCGACCTGTCCGCCCATTTCGGCATAGAAAGGTGTTTTGTCGGTTACGATGTAAGCCATGCCCTCGTTGGTCTCCATACCCTTTATCTCAGCTTCCGCTTCGAGTGAGGTATAGCCTACAAATTCTGTGGGAGCTATGCCCTTGAAGTCGAATGAGGTGTCGTCATCCCAGCTTGAACCGTCCTTGCGCGAATTCTTAGCCGTCTGCTTCTGCTCCTCCATTGCGGCGTTGAAGCCGTCAACATCAACGCCGAGTCCCTTTTCGGCAGCCATTTCAACAGTCAGGTCGAGAGGGAAGCCGTAGGTGTCGTGGAGCTTGAATGCCTCGTCACCGGTAAGGGTCTTTCTGCCCTCGGCATTTGCGTCCTCGATGTATTTGTTTAATACGGTAAGTCCGTTGTCTATGGTAGCGTCGAAACGCTCCTCTTCCTTCTTTATTATCTTCGTTATATATTCTCTCTTTTCGTCAAGCTCCGGATACGCCGATTTTGAAGCGTCTATTACCGTTTCAGCGACCTCATAGAGGAACTCCCGGTCGATATTGAGAAGCTTGCCGTGGCGCGCCGCGCGTCTTAAAAGACGCCTGAGAACGTAACCTCTGCCCTCGTTGGAGGGGATAACGCCGTCCGATACCATCATTACAGTTGAGCGGATATGGTCGGTTATAACGCGGAGAGATACATCCGTCTTTTCGTCTTTCTTGTACTCAACACCGGCGATGCGCGAGATGTGCTTCATAACGTCCTGAACGGTGTCGACCTCAAAAAGGTTGTCCACACCCTGCATAACGACCGCAAGACGCTCAAGTCCCATTCCCGTATCTATATTCGGCTTTGCAAGCGGGTTGTAATTGCCGTTCTCGTCCTTGTCGAACTGTGTGAATACGAGGTTCCATACCTCCATGTATCTGTCACAGTCGCATCCGACTCCGCAGGTCGGCTTGCCGCAGCCGTATTTCTCACCGCGGTCAAAGTATATTTCTGAGCAGGGACCGCAGGGGCCTGTTCCATGCTCCCAGAAGTTATCTTCCTTGCCGAGCTTTACTATATGGGAAGGATCCACGCCTACCTCGTTTATCCATATATCTTTAGCTTCATCGTCATTTTCGTATACGGACACCCAAAGCTTATCTTCGGGTATCTCCATGACCTTAGTGAAGAACTCCCAAGCCCACGCGGTGGCCTCGCGCTTGAAATAGTCACCGAATGAAAAATTGCCGAGCATCTCGAAGAATGTGCCGTGGCGCGCTGTCTTTCCGACACGCTCGATGTCAGGCGTGCGTATGCACTTCTGACAAGTGGTAACTCTGCGGCGCGGCGGCTCCTCAGCGCCGGTGAACCATTTCTTCATGGGCGCCATGCCCGAATTTATAAGTAAAAGGCTCGCGTCATTTTTCGGTATGAGCGAAAAGCTGTCAAGACGCAGACATCCCTTTGATTCAAAAAAGCTAAGAAACTTCTCTCGAATTTCATTAACTCCCATATAATGCATTAGATCTCATTCCTTTCTCTCGGGAACAAAGCCCGATATCTGTATAATACAATCACCTAATATTATATAATATTTGCTGCGGCGCTGTCAAGTACCGAAAGCTTATTTTGACAATTTTTTTTGAAATTTTTAAAAATTTATCTTGACAATCTTTGAATCTTCTGCTATACTATATTAGTAATCGGGGTGTAGCGCAGTTGGTAGCGCACACGTCTGGGGGGCGTGATGCCGCAGGTTCAAGTCCT
>CAJFNT010000129.1 GCA_904395315.1 uncultured Clostridia bacterium | reverse complement strand
TTTCATATAGAGATCAAGCTCGCGGTTTATATGGTCCGAATACGGTTCTAATATCTTCGCGGTAAGAGAGCGGATATAGTTCTGGAAGAACATAGCGCTCATGATATCTTCCTCATAGCATATGTCTTTTATTTTTTCGATCTCATCAACGGAGGACTCTATCTTTACTATCCGCTTGATATTTGACAGCACATCTCTTTCGGGCATTATCCTGAGATGAAAATGCAGAAAAATTTTCTCAAGATGATCCTCACAGCGGTAATTATAATGTGAGTTTGCGGGTATCATGTATATATTGCCCGGCAGGAGATCAACGCTTTCTTCGTTATTAAAGACCCTTCCATGTCCGTCAAGAACGAAATACAGTCTGTTATAATCATTGCAAAGGTCATCGAAATGCCAGCTGGTGTCGAGAGTGCGGTGGAATATATACATTATTTCCAGACGAAGACAGTTACAAAGATCAGTAATATATTGGAATTTATGATTCAAACCTTCATCACACCTTTTTCTTATTATTATTTTACCACAATCCAATAAATATTTCAATAAAAAAGAGAAAAAGTACATGTTTTCGAACAAAAAAAACATTCCGAAAAGTTAGGTTCAGGTTTATAATATTTACATAAGATAAGGTTGAAAGCGGAGGGACTGGAAAAGTAATAAAAGCGGAGATGTCATGAAATGTGCAAGCGAGGATATGACGCTTTTATGATGATCGGAAAGAGAGGAGACAGCGATGAAGAAAACATTATTTGCCGCGGCGCTCATGGCGTGCTGTCTGGGCGCGTCCGCGGCTTACGCGGAGGGTGTAACGGTGGAGAGGTTCACGCATCAGAATGTGCCGGGCAGTCAGACATGCTATGACCAGCCGGAGGATGTCGAGGAGACGGAGGTCTCGTCGGAGCTTCCGGACGTTTATTTCGGCATGAGACTGAATAACCCGGTCATAAGAGCTTATCTGAAGGCGGATACACCGGTGACCGCGGAGGTCACCGCGGAGCAGTACAGCAGGTTCGGAAAGTTGCTTGCGTCGGAGACGAGAGCGGTTGAGATAGGCTCGGAGGAAACGGCGTTTGAGTTTGACCGTGTGAGGAACTCTGTTTCGGTGAAGCTGTATGCCGACGGTGAGTACATAGGCGGTATAAACGATGAGATCGAGTATGAGAACGGACTGCATTTTACCGCTGCGCCGTCGGATCATCAGATATATCAGCGCGGCGCTGATGATACGGCTGTGATAACGATAGCCGGCGAGACTGAGCAGGTCTCGGATGAGCATATAACAATAGGAGAGAACAGCGTAACTGTGCGTTTTGACGATACTGTCAGCGAGGCTGTTACAGCCGCGGCGCGGTATGATGACAGCGGAAGGCTCATAGGTTTGCAGATTGCGGAAAAAGAGGGTGACGAAACGATCCTGACCTCGGAGGAGCCGTATGGCAAAGTCAAGGTCATGGTATGGAACAGCCTTGAGGAAATGGAGCCTGTCTATACAGCGTCGGCATCGCCCGACATCACGGTGGCGGCAGAAAATAAGTCCACCGGCGCTGTGACCTCCGAGACGGTCAGCGCCAACGGAACATTCAGGGCGGAGCTGAAACTCGGGACGGGACTTTATGACATCACCGTGACAGGCAGCGGTGATCCCGTGACATTTAAGGATGTTGGAGTCGGTGATATATGGGTGGCAGCCGGGCAGTCCAATATGACGGATATGGGAGCCGTGACCGATGGCTTTGATCCGGAAACGGATGATCCGATAGTCGAGGGGATGCATATAATCTATCCAGAGGACAACACATGGCAGGACATGGCGCATCCCGCGGGTGAGGGACGGTTTTTTAAGACGGGTATGCGCACCTCGCCCGTGACCTCGTTCGCAAGAGAGCTTACGGAAAAGACCGGCGTGCCGATAGGCATAGTACAGTCATCGGTAGGCGGAACGAACATATATCAGTGGGCGCACGGCGTGCGTCCAGGCGACGTGAACGACGGATATCTGATCGACGCTATGAAGTCATGCTTTGACAATATGCCCTCGGCAGATATAAAGGGAATAATATGGTATCAGGGCTGCAATGACGCGATAAATGAGACATACGCGTATTCCTACGCGGAGCTTGAGGGCGAGATATTCGGTCAGCTGCGTGAATTCTTCGGTGAGGACACGCCTATAATAACCACGCAGATAAACGACGCAAAGCAGGATGACAATTCATCGCTCGGATATTACGATGCGTGGAGCTACGTTAAGGATGTTCAGCGCAGGAATCCGGAGCTTTTCGACAATGTATATGTTGTCGGCACAGGAGCTTATGATCTGGGCGACACGATCCATAACAGCGCCGAGTCGAACCTCAAGGTCGGTGATTCGTGGGCGAGAGCCGCGCTCAACCGTGTTTACGGCATGGAGGACGTGGATTATCTGCACCCGACTGTGGATACAGTAAAGGTAAAGGACGCGCATACAGTAGAGATCGCGTTTAAGAATGTAGGAGATCAGGGTCTTTATATAAGAGACGACATAAAGAGGCTAGGGATCACAAACGGCGTGTATAATATACAGCTTGGAGATCTTAAAAAGGAGTTCACGGTCCGCATGGGCGGAGCAGAGGAACTTACGGCGAGCAACACAAACAAGGGCACGGCTCTCACGATAACCGATGCGGTGCTTGAAGAGGACGGAAAGACCGTAACGCTCACCGTGGAGGAAGAGCTTGCGGGACGCGTCGCGGTAGACTGCTGCTACGGCAAGTATTTCGTGCCGTCGCTCACAGATAAGGAAAACGGCTGGTCGGTCCTCGCGTTCTACAATGTAACGGCAGAGTGGGAAGGCGATGCCCCTGTTGTATCGGAGGCGGAGACATATAAGGCGACAGATACGGCTCTGATATCCGAGGGAGAGATAACCGTTGAAGGTTTCCCAAATACATTAACGGAGGACATACCGGCTGACACCGCGTCAACAGAATATATGTATCTCAACACGTATAATAACGGAGACGCATACCCGTATGTGAAGTTTGACCTTTCGGAACTTGACACAACAAGGGTAGAGTCGGCAAAGCTCAGGATATATACGCACGAGATAAATAAGGATAGAAACGGTGATATAACGGTCTATGCTTCGGGAACAAATTGGAGCTGTGAGAGCACATATTCTGATCTGGCTGCGATATCGGCAGAAAATACGCCGATAGTCACGTATGAGGGCGTTAACACGAGCGCGGTATTCCCGGCAGGGCATTATTCCGATATAGACGTTACGGAGTACATAAGATCGCTCAATGATCCCGGCGAGGCAGCATTCTCGGCCTCAGTAACACAAGTCGCTGTCGCACTGATGGCGGGCGTTGACTCGGAACACGCGCCGGAGATAGTTGTACAGCCCGGAAAGCTTGTGACGCTCACATATACCGACGGCAATGAGCCGGCAGCGGGAGTGAAGGTAACGGTCTCGGGAACGGGTCAGACGGAGTATACCGAGCATGAATTCGTAACAGACGAGAATGGAAAAATAAGCGCTATCCTCAAGGAAGGCACATATAAGGCGGTAACAGAAACGGGCGAATATGCCGCATCGGAGAACAGATTCACAGTTGAAAATGATGTTGAGATACCGTATACGCTCACTAAAAATGAGCGCGAGGCGGAAAGTCTCTTAATAGAGGGCGGACAGACGGAGGCTGCTGCCGGAACATCAACGAGCGCGTTTACCGCGAAGCTTTACGATACGGAGGGCATCGAGATAGAGAGCGGTATCGAATGGAGCTGGTCATGCGACAACGGAGCGGCTGTAGAAAACGGCGTTGTGACTATCCCCGAAACGCTCGCACCGGGAGAAACGGTAACGGTCACCGTAAAGGCGGTGTATAACGGCAAAGAGCTCACGGAGACCGCGTATATAACGGTCATAGAGATAACCGGCTACTCGTTCGGCGGACTGTATACGGAGATAAAGTCGTTTACGACGAGCAATGTCACGGATGCTGCCGTTGCCGATTCGGGACTGACTCTTTCAACGTCGGGCAGCAATTACAGTGGGGTATCTATAAGAAACAGTGATAGTCCCGACTCGGGATACTGGCCGTATACTACTGATTTTCAGGCGGATAATGACGCGTATTATCTCTTCCTCGGAGCCGGCGGAAATAATAACACTACAGTTATCACGCTGAAGCTTGCGCAGCCGATAAGCGCGGGAAAAGAGATAGCAATAAGACTTGCAAAGCCAAAGGCCACGCAGAAGGCAGGTACCGACAGAACTTCTGGAAACAGCGCGTTGATAGTTAAGATCGGATCCGAAACTATCGATCTTCAGAACGATTTCGAGTTTGACGAATGGAAGACTGTCAATGTAACGAGCACGACAGATGTAAATGAGATAACTTTCGAGCTCGGGACATGGAGCGCGGCTGCGGTGGAATACATCACGATAGGATGACCGGCGCCGCGGGAGCCTGCGGGAAAGCGGGGATCAAGGCGCATGGCGCGGATGCTTAAAATCATATAAAAACAGCGCGGCATATCGGTTCATGCCGCGCTTTATCGCTTTTCGTATCTTTTTATATCGGGTCATTTCATGTACGCTTTAAAAAGTGTTCCGATCTTTTTGCCGTCCATGACGTCGTAGAGCGAGTCGATATTCTCACCGTTCAGGATAAGCATGCTTATGCCGGCATCGTTTGCTATCTTTGCCGCCTCGATTTTGGTCACCATGCCGCCTGTGCCGTAATCCGTT
This sequence comes from uncultured Clostridia bacterium, assembly GCA_904395315.1. Taxonomy (GTDB): domain Bacteria; phylum Bacillota; class Clostridia; order UBA1381; family UBA1381; genus Ornithomonoglobus. The sequence goes on along the minus strand of CAJFNT010000129.1, from coordinate 15,287 downwards.
CCGGCGCCGCCGGCGCTGTTTTCCACGTTTTCGATGTTCTCAACGCGCGAGATCAGTTTGGCGTCGGGATTGCGGCGCGGATCGGAATCATAGAGACCGTCTATGTCCGTGAAAAGTATAAGTATGTCCGCGTCGATAAGTGTGGCAACTATAGCCGAGAGCTTGTCATTGTCGCCGAACTCTATCTCTTCAACGGCTACCGTGTCGTTTTCGTTAACTATAGGGATGATCCCCATCTCAAGAAGCGTGTTGAACGTGTTTTTCATGTGCTCCCGGCGGTCATCGCTGTCAACATCGGAGCGCGTGAGAAGTATCTGCGCGACTGTGTTGTGGTAGTCCGAGAACATATTGTCATAAAGCGCCATCAATTCACACTGACCTATTGCCGCGAGAGACTGCTTTACCTTGGTGTCGGCCGGGCGTTTGTCGATGCCGAGCTTGCTCATGGCGACACCTATCGCGCCCGATGATACGAGTATCACCTCATAGCCGCGGTTTCGCATATCGGAAAGCACCCTTGCGAGCGCGTGCATATGCCTGAGATTTATCTTTCCCGTATCGCTGTTTATGAGAGTGGAGGTCCCGACCTTTACAACGATGCGGTTGTTTTTGTTCTTTTCCATTTGCCTTTGTATATCCTTTCCGAGCAGGCTTCAGAAAAAAGCCTTTTGATAGTTACCGTAATATTATAACTCCAAAGGCCGGGTTTGTAAAGGGGTATTTGTAAATTGATTTAGTTTTTCACGGTGATCGTGAATTCATCGCCCCAGTCATGGGACGTTTCAGTAAATTCCGCTTCGACTCCGCTTTCGCGTATCAGGTTCACGGCATTGGTGATGGTGTTCCTGAGCAGCTTTACGTCCTTCATCCTGTTCATATGCATGCTCGGGCTGTGTCCCGTTTTTAATATCTCTGTGACGAATTGAGCCGTGTCAGATTCATTCAGCCCGTTTTCGCATATTTCCTGCACGGCGTCTATCTGCGTTTTCCTGTCCCGGATATGCAGGAGCGCGCGCGCCTGGCGCTCGGTAAGATCAAAATTACGTATGTATTTCCTGACGAGCGGATCGAGCTTCATAAGCTCCATACGTTCCTTTACACCGTATGGCGTGTCGCCTACGCGTCTGGACAGGTCATGGCTCGACAGCCCTTTTTTCCGTATGAGCTTTTTGTAGCTCTCCGCTATCTCAAGAAACGACAGATCCTCTCTTTGCAGATTCTCAAGCAGGGAAAGTATGGCGCAGTCGGATCCGTCCGTGTCGAGAACTATACAGGGTATATCGGTAAGCCCCGCCGAAAAAGCGGCTCTGTAGCGCCGCTCACCGCTTATGAGCTCGTACTCTTCATCGTCTATCTCACGCACCGTGATGGGGGAGATCACGCCGTAGCGCTCTATAGAGCGAGTCAGCGAATCCATAGCCTCGGGATCGAAATATTTGCGGGGCTGCTCATGGTTCGGCTTTATTTGGCTCAACGGTATGTATTTTATTCGGTTGTTTATGCTGTCTGACATTCTTATCACCTGTTTTTGAATATTTTTACGGCGGCTGCGGACCGCGCCGTTGAACTTCCGATGCAACGGGAAAGCGGCGAACGACGTTGTTGCTCATTCGTTCGCCGCTGTGCCCTCGGTGGTGGAAGGTGTAAGACAAACTTGGGGGTAACAGGGTCTCCTGTTTCTGTGATACCTGTCTTACAGATACTATTATAACATAATTATCCGCCGTGTAAAGCGAAACAGACCGACCCAAAAAGACGCGCTTCGTCAATTGCGCGTCTTGTATGCTTTTTCGATGGGGACCGCCGTCGATTTTCCTCCCTTTCTCGGGAATTGTCTCGGAGTTGGGCGTGTCTTTTTTATTATCACTATTTTGTGGTCGAGCTCGGTGTACGGTATCGAAACGCTCTTCACTTCCTCCACCGAACCGCCGAGTATCTTGACGGCGCGCTTCGCGTCGGCGAGCTCTTCCTCCGCGAGCGGACCCTTCAGCGCCAGAAAATATCCGCCCGGTCTCACGAGCGGCAGGCACCATTCGGAGAGCGCGCGCATGTTTGCCACGGCGCGCGAGACCACGGTGTCATAGCTTTCACGGCGCGCGGGGTCAAGCCCGGCGTCTTCGGCGCGGGAGTGCAGGAACTCTATCCCTTCGGTGATGCCCATGACCGCCGCGGCGTCTTTCAGGAAGTTCACGCGTTTGGCGAGCGAGTCAAGAAGCGTTATCTTGATCTCGGGCGCGGCGCATTTTAGCACAAGCCCGGGAAGACCGGCGCCGGTGCCGATGTCGGCGACGCGTCCCTTGACACGGCCTGTGGCGATAGCGGTGAGGCTGTCGAGAAAATGCTTTGACGCGACGTCCTCCGGATCGGTTATACGCGTGAGATTAACATGTTTGTTGCGCTCGACAAGAAGCTCGTAATATCTTATAAGCGCGTCCGCCTGCGGTTCGGCAAGCGGCGCTCCGAGCATCGCGGAGCCGTTCAATATCATTTCTTTCATATCCATACGCTGTACCTCATATGCCGAAAAGGCGTCTGCCGTTTTCGTATGTCACGCGTTCAAGCTCGTCCGCGGGGACGCCCCTTATCTCTGAAAGCATTTCAAGGACTTTCGGAAGATACAGCGACGAGTTACGTTTGCCGCGGTGCGGAACAGGGGCAAGATACGGAGAATCCGTCTCTATAAGAAGCCTGTCGGCAGGCACTGCCTTTGCCGCCTCGCGCGGCTTTACCGCGTTTTTGAATGTCAGCGATCCGCCGAACGCCACATACATGTTGAGCTTTCCCGTTATCTCCTTTACCATCTCGGCGCTCCCGGAATAGCAGTGGAAGACTCCGCCGCATTCCCATACCTTATGCTCTCTCAGGATATCCATAGTGTCGCCGTGCGCTTCGCGGTCGTGGATGATGACCGGCAGACCGAGCTCCCGTGCGAGATCCACCTGCTCGCCGAGTATCCGCTTCTGCTGCTTCTTGGTGTCGGCGGTCCAATAGTAGTCGAGACCTATCTCGCCTATAGCCCTGATCTTGGGATGCTTTGAGTATTCTCTGAGCCTGTCGAGATACCCCTCTTCGGCTGTGGGCGCGTCCTCCGGATGGATACCGACCGCGCCGTAAACGAACGGATATTTTTCGCAGAGCGCGATTATATCCGGTATCTCGCCGAGGTTGGAGCAGGCGTTCATTATCAGCCCGACTCCGTTTTCCGGCATGGATGAGAGCAGCTCGTCACGGTCGTCGGCGAATTGCCCGTCATTATAATGTGCGTGTGTGTCAAAAATCATTTAAGATCCCCTTTTCGGTTATTATCATGTCCATTTTTGAATCGTGAGGGAGGGACGGCACAGAATCAAGAAGCTGCATATCGTGGCATATCCCGATCTTTGTTCCGCGGAACCGCGAGAGAAAACGGTCGTAGTAGCCCTGTCCGAACCCTATTCTCGCCCCGTGTCTGTCAAATGCTATGCCCGGCACGAGCACGATATCGATATCCGATATATCTGCAGGCGTTACGGTTTTAGGTTCCGGTATCCCGTATGCTCCTGCTGTGAGGTCGCCGCGCGAAAAGATATACGATGGTGTTATCGTGTGGGTGAGCGTGTCGCTCACGGGGATCACGGCGCGCTTTTCAGAAAGCACGGTATCCAATATCTTTTCCGTGGAAGGCTCTCGGAACGATGACATATACAGCATCACCGATTTTGCGCTGCGGAACTCCGGGAGCTCTAAGAGCAGGCCGGTTATCGCGGCGCTGTTCGCCGACAGCTCGTCTGCCGTGAGCGCGCGCCGTTTCGCCTTCATCATTTTTCTGATCTCTTCTTTAGTCATTGTACTGCATGTCGTTTTTCAGCGCTTTCGCGGTTTCCGCGCCCTTTAGCGCGGTGACTATCGTGAATCCGAAATCAGCCGCGGCTCCGGGGCCTCTGCCTGTTATTATCTTTCCGTCAACGACGCATTTTTCGCCCGTGAGCTCCGCGCCGTAGCAGTATTTTTCAAAGCCCGGGAAGCATGTGGCGCGCTTTCCCGAAAGCAGCTGCTTTTTGCCGAGTATGGACGGCGCAGCGCAGATAGCGGCGATGTATTTGCCGCGAACGAGAGCCTCGTTTATAAGTGCGTGGACCCCGTTTGACGCGTCAAGATGCTGGTGGCCCATACCGCCCGGGAGGACTATCATGTCAAATCCGTCTGGATCGGCCTCTGAGAGCATCATATCCGCCTCGACCGTTATCCCGTGCGAGCCGCGGACGGATCTGCCGCTCATTACCGACACGGTCTTTACGTCGATGCCCGCGCGGCGCATTATATCCACAGGCTCTATAGCCTCCACTTCTTCAAAATCATCTGCAAGAAAAACATATACCATAGCTATCATTCCTTTCAAAATATTGTTTTCATTATTTTATCACATTTATGCCGGTTTGGCAATAGCGGAGTTTACTGTTTTGCAGAGAATATACGGATCATGTATGCGGGCTCGCTGTTAAAAAACAGTTGACAAAAACACTTTGGTATAGTATCATTTTATTATGAAACGATATGGATATCATGGGAATGATGCAGAACAGGAGGAGAAGATGAAGATAAAGAATATAGCGTCGGCACTTTTTGCGCTCGGCATGATCGGAACGGCATCGGCGGCGTATGCTCAGATAGTGGTATATGATGACGGGACTGTCCGTGTCCCGGCTGAAAACGGTGTTTTGACGGCTGCGGTGTACGATGGATCCGGCGCGCTCGGATCGTTTGAGACTGCGGAGATAGATAACGGCTGGGCAAAGCTCGATAAATACGAAACGGGGATGAAACTTATGGTTTGGGATTCGCTTGAGGGCATGAGACCTATTATTGACAGCGAGACGGCGGACAGGATAAGACCTGCGTCCGAGAAGGTAACGGTCACGGTCAGCGGAGGAGAGACTGAAGTAAGCGAAACACAGGGAGAGAAAACTCTCGAGCCGTTTACCGTATCGGCGGTCCGCGCAGATGGGAGCGCTGTGGAGAACGTCTCATGGCAGTGGAGCGCGGAACCTGCGATAATGGCAGCGGTCACGGACGGAGTTGTTACGATAAACGCGCACGCCACCGCAGGCTCGGAGATAACCGTGACGGCATCGGCGGTGATAGACGGCGTCGAGGTGTCGGGCAGCGCGGTGTTCACTATCGTTGAGGCGCCGGACACGCTCTATACGTTCGATGGCTTTTCCGTTGTGAAAGCGTTTGACACGAATGACGTCTCAGATGCGCCTGTAGGTGATACGGGTATCACAGCGGATGTTTCCGCGGGAGGCAAATACGCGGGGATATCCGTGCAGGAGGCGGACATGAGCGCGGGCGAGAAGACTCAGGCGGGATTTTATCCGTACGGCGATTCATTCAAGCCGGACAGCCCGTATCTTTTCCTTGCGGCGGGCGGAGACGGCAGCTCACCGTCATTTATGCTGACGCTTCCTGAAACGGCGACCTCTGACAAATATATAAACATAAGATACGCCAAGGTGACAAGCACGAATAACGGCACGTCAAACAGGACAGAGCAGGCGCCCGATTCGGCAAAGGAGATCTCGGCGGGAGGCGTTGTGATCGACGCGCAGACGGATCATGATTACGACACATGGTATACGGCATCGCTGAAGCCCGCGGGCGGAGTGGATACGATATACATAGATCTCGGCGAGTGGTCGGGACTTGCGATAGACCATATAAGCGTGACAAAAGAGCCGGAGTCTGAAACGGTACTGGAGCCTGAGGATGACGGCAAGGTGAAGCTTTTGTGCATCGGTGATTCCATAACGGAGGGCTTCACTGTTCATGGCGGATACAGAAACACTCTCTGCTCACTGATAGAGCAGAACGGATTGAGCGGCTCGGTAGACTTTATAGGCAATCAGAACAGCGGCACGGGCTATGACGGAGACCACGGCGGCCGCTCGGGATTCGCGATAATGGATATACCTAAGGAAGAGGACTGCGAGGGCAAAGGCAGGAACGGTATATATGAGACTGTTGATGCCTGCGTAGGCTCAAATATGGTCGATGTGGCGCTGCTTCAGGCGGGAACGAATGACGTTCTGAGCCTTTACAGGCTCGGCGAGGCTGGGGACAGGCTCGAGCAGCTTGTTTTGAAGCTTGAGTCGAAGCTTGCAGACGACGGAGTGATATATCTTGCGACTATCCCGTATATATCAGAGAGCGCGAATTACAATAATACGGGAAAGACGCAGGCGGAGCTTGATGATATAATAGACACATTCAACGCTTCCGTGCGTGATATAGCTGATAAGTACGATAATGTCGAGCTGGCAGATATAAACTCGGTGCTGGAGTTTTCCGATCTTCAGGACGGTATCCATCCGAATGCGGGCGGATACGAGAAAATGGGCAATTACTGGTACAGCTTGATAGCTGGAACACTTTCGGAAAAAGCGGCTGGGAAAGCCGGAGAATGAACGGGATATCATATGAGGAACGAGGTGTCATAAATGACCGGAGATGTGAACGGATATAACGAAAAGCTTGTGGATATCTTAAAGGAAAAGGGACTTTTCATCTCATCGGCGGAGAGCTGCACAGGCGGACTTTTTTCGGCTTTTATAACGGAGGTCCCAGGCGCGTCCGACGTCTTCTGCGAGACGATAGTCACATATTCGAATGAGGCGAAGATGCGGGAGCTCGGCGTTAAGGCGGAGACGCTTGACAGTGTCGGAGCGGTATCGGAGGAGACCGCCCGCGAGATGGCGGACGGGATAAGGCGCAGGACGGGCGCAGATATAGGCGTGGGCATAACGGGGATAGCGGGCCCCGGAGGCGGAACGCCCGAAAAGCCGGTGGGGACGGTGTATATAGCCGTGTCATCCGACAGATGGTCTAAGATAAAGCTTTTGAGGAGCAGGGCTGAAACGAGAGACGGCGTAAGGCTCGAGACATGCAAAGAGGCGTTCTCTATGGCGCTCGAGGCGGCGGAAAGATATTGATGTACCATAATAGGTACCGGGCTGCGCGGCGGCGTCAAAAAACATTGACAAAGGCATGGATGTGATGTATAATTATGTTGTCGCGTGGCTGCCACATCCGGCGCGGAACGCGCAAAGCTTATATATATATTCGAAAGTTGTATCAATCTGTATAGATTCGTATAAAGATGAAAGGAAGCATTAAAAATGGCTAAGGCAGAAAAAGGAAAGCCGCCTGTTGAGCGCAAGGACAGCGAGGAAAAGAAAAAGGCGCTTGACGCGGTCTTTAAAGTTATAGAGAAAGAGTACGGCACGGGTTCCATAATGAAACTCGGGGACACGCAGGTGGCGAGCGTTGACGCTATCCCCACGGGTTCGATGACGCTCGATATGGCGCTCGGCGTCGGCGGTCTTCCGCGCGGCAGGATAGTTGAGATCTACGGACCGGAGTCTTCGGGTAAGACGACGGTCGCTCTGCATGTCGTTGCGGAGGCTCAGAAACAGGGCGGAGAAGCGGCGTTTATAGACGCTGAGCACGCTCTTGATCCGGTGTATGCCGAAAAGCTCGGTGTGGATATAGATAATCTTATAGTCGCTCAGCCGGACACCGGCGAGCAGGCGCTTGATATATGCGAGGCGCTCGTAAGATCGGGAGCGCTCGATGTTATCGTTATAGACTCGGTAGCGGCGCTCGTTCCGAAAGCGGAGATCGACGGAGAAATGGGCGACACGCATGTTGGTCTTCTCGCGAGACTTATGTCACAGGCTTTGAGAAAGCTCACAGCTATAATAGCGAAGTCAGGCACGGTCGTGATATTCATAAATCAGCTCCGTGAAAAGGTCGGAGTTATGTACGGCAATCCCGAGACCACTCCCGGCGGACGCGCTCTGAAATTCTTCGCGTCTGTGCGTCTTGACGTGCGCAGACAGGAGCAGCTCAAGAACGGGACTGAGATAATAGGAAACCACACAAGGGTAAAGGTCGTTAAGAACAAGGTCGCGCCGCCGTTCAAAGAGGCGGAATTCGATATCATTTACGGCGAGGGTATCTCAAAAGAGGGAAATATACTCGATGTCGCGGTGGATCTCGATATCATAAAGAAAGCGGGCGCTTGGTTCAGCTATGACGGCATGAAGATCGGACAGGGCAGAGACAACGCGAGAAAATACATGAAAGAGAACCCTGAATTTACCCAAAAGATCGACGCTTTGATCAGAGAAAAGATGAATCCATCCAAGGAAAGGGTCGTTGTTGAAATGACCGAAAACGAAGATGATAATAAAGATGAATTTGTCAAAACAGATGAAAATTAAACTATTTAGAAAAAAAATGTTGACGTTTATTAAGATTTAGGTTATTCTATATTTAGTAAACATAATAAATTTGAAAGCAATAGGGGGCTTTAAAATGGTTTCAAGGGAAGTAACAGTAAACAATTCGGTAGGACTTCATGCAAGACCCGCAACTTTCTTTATTCAGCGTGCAAATTCATTCAAGTCGAGCATCTGGGTTGAAAAGGACGAAAGACGTGTAAACGCTAAGAGTCTTCTCGGCGTGTTGTCGCTCGGTATCGTTAAGGGTACATCCATCAACATAATTGCTGACGGAAGCGATGAAGAGGATGCAGTTGAGACTCTTGTTGGTATTATCGAGAACAATTTTACTGAATAATCGTTGAAACAGCGGCGTGCGCGTTGCCCAAAGCTTTGACGGGCGCCGCAATATTGATCCTGAACCGGCGGTGTGCGCCGGTCCGAATAACTCTGCGGGATAGAATTTTGCCGTAGGGTTATTTTTGATTTACGGTGCGGAATACCGCGCCGGGGAGGCTGGTTTTCGTGTTTGATTTTGAGGAAGAGATAAAAAACCTGCCCGAGCAGCCCGGCGTATATCTCATGCATGACGCGTCGGATGAGGTCATATACGTGGGCAAAGCGAAGGTCCTGAAAAACCGCGTGACGCAGTATTTCAGAAAGAATTCCAATCATACGCCGAAGGTGCTGGCAATGGTGGCGCAGGTGGCGTATTTTGAGTATATAATAACCGATTCCGAGCGTGAGGCGCTCGCGCTCGAATGCAATCTTATAAAAAAATACAGGCCTAAGTACAATATCCTGCTGAAGGATGATAAGCAGTACCGCTATATCAAGGTCACTATAAACGAGGCGTATCCGCGCGTGATGATCGTGCACGGGACGAGGAACGACGGAGCGAAATACTATGGGCCGTATATGGGAAAAGGCACCGCCAAGAATACTATGGATATAATAAGGCGGCTGTTCAAGCCGCCGACATGCTCGCGCAAATTCCCGCGGGATATAAGGAAGGGCAGACCGTGCCTTAATTATCATATAAACACCTGCTTTGCGCCGTGCACCGGAAAGGTAAGCAAAGAGGAATACAGGAAGGTGTTTTTCGAGATCTGCCGCTTCCTTGAGGGGAAGCATGAGAAGCTCATCGAAGAGCTGACAGATGAGATGAAAGAGGCGTCGAGGACGCTTATGTATGAGAAGGCCGCGGCGTGCCGCGACAAGATAAATTCCATACGCGAGATAGGCGATAAACAGAAGATAGTGAACACATCCAAGCACACGGACACGGATGTTATAGCAGCCGCCGCTGAGGGGGAAACGGCTTATATAGAAGTGTTTTTTATACGCGACGGCAGAGTTGTCGGAAGAGAGAATTACAGGATAGAGAATTCCCGAGGCTCGGATAAGGCGGATATCATAACCGATTTTATAAAGCAGTTTTATGACGGCGCGGATATCGTGCCGGATGAGATAATATCCGAGGAGGAGCCGGAGGACACGGAGCTCATAGCCGACAGGCTCAGAGCCATGAAAGGGCGCAAGGTAGCGATAACGGTGCCAAAGCGCGGCGAGAAAGCGAAGCTGGTGGCGATGGTCAGGATGAACGCCGAAAAAGCTCTTTCGAATCACAAGCTCAGGATACTGAAGGAGAAAGAGAAAAGCGGAGTCCTGGAGACTATGCGCGATATGCTCTCTCTTGAAAAGATACCGAACAGGATAGAAGCGTATGATATATCGAATATCCAGGGCGCGGACAATGTGGGCGCTATGGCGGTCTTCGAGTACGGAAGGCCCGCGAAGCGCAAGTACCGCAGCTTTAAGATAAAGACGGTGGACGGCGCTGACGATTACGCGTCGATGAAAGAGGTCATTTACAGACGGTTCAGGCACGGGCTTGAGGAGGAGGAGAAGATCGCCGCGGGAGAGATGAACATCCGTGACGCAAAATTCCTGCCGTATCCAGATATAATCCTGCTTGACGGCGGAAAGGGACATGTGCGCGCCGTTACAGAGCTGATGGAAATGATGGATAATGACACGCCGCTCTACGGTATGGTGAAAAATGACAGACATAGGACGAGGGCGCTGACCGGGACCGACGGCGAGGTGGAGATAAGCCCGCAGAGCCCGGTGTTCAAATTGATAACGCATATACAGGACGAGGTGCATGACGCGGCTATATCCTATTTCAGGAAGCTGCATTCGAGGATCGATTCGGAGCTTGACAAGATACCGGGGATTGGCGAGAAGCGAAGGACGGCATTGCTTACCAAATACGGAAATATCGAAGCGATAAAAAATGCCGAGATAGAAGAATTGGCGGATGTTGAGTCGATGGACATGAGATCGGCTGAAAATGTGTATAATTATTTCAGGAGCAAAAGGTAATGTTTAAATTAAACAGAGTAAACGGCGCGTCGTTTTACACTGTCTCGTCATTTGAGGAGACGGGGATGGTCCGGCACTGCATCACAACTCGTGAGGGCGGAGTCAGCAAGGGCTGTTACAGCAGTATGAACCTTCGGTTCAACTGTGACGACAGACGCGAGAATGTATTGAGAAATTTCAAAAAAGCGGCGGAAAACGCCGGGATGGACTTTAACAGGCTTGTGCTTTCGCATCAGACTCATGACGATGTTGTGCGCGCTGTATCGGAGGCGGATGCCGGAAACGGGATACTTTTTGAGAATAGGTTCAAGAGCGCCGATGGGCTCATAACGGCGGAGCGCGGGCTGCCGCTTGTGACTTTGTACGCCGACTGCACGCCTGTGCTGTTCCTTGACAAGAAGCTCGGGGTGATAGCCTCGGTGCATTCGGGCTGGAAGGGCACCGTTAAGCGTATCGCGGCAAAGGCGGCGCACAGGATGATATTCGACTACGGTTCCAGACACGAGGATATACTCTGCGCGATAGGACCGTCTATACAGGTGTGCCATTTCGAGGTCGGAGACGATGTCGCGGAGATATTTATAAATGAATTCGGCGAGGATACCGTGATGAAGATAGGTGACAGATACCATGTCAGCATGCAGAAGGCGATAGTGAAACAGCTCACGGAGGCGGGTATCCCGGAGAAAAATATCGATGACTGCGGTATATGCACATACTGCAATTCGGAGCTTTTGTTCTCACACAGGAAGACTAAGGGAAGACGCGGCAATTTCGGCGCGTTTATTGAGTTGATATAGGATATGTTAATAATTGTAGCAGGGTGATTTACAGGATATGAGGAAGATTTTAACGGCGGCATTGGCGGTCGCGGCCGCGTTTTGTCTCTGCGGATGCTCCATAGGAGACGCGATAATGGGTGCCGGCGAGAATGTGATAAATTTTTTTGCGGACCGTTCGGAGGAGACTACCGAAGCGCCGGAGGAGGAGACCGCGGCGCCGGAGAATATCACCAACGATATAAGTGTCGGGATCTATGACTTTGACACGTTTGACCCGCTGAATACGGTCTCGGATACGGTGAAGGATGCATGCGGCTTTATTTTTGAACCGCTCTACAGTATAGATACGAGCTATAAGGCGGTGCCCGTGCTGGCGGAGAGCTGTGAAAGATCGGGCGACGGGCTCACGCTCACGGTGCATCTTAAACAGGGCGTAATATGGCATGACGGCACGGAGCTGAACGCGGGTGACATTGTGTATACGATAAACAGGATAAAGGGCGGTACCGCGAACTACGGCGAGCTGGTGGCATGTTTTTCATCCGTATACGAGCAGGACGCCTATACGGTGGTGATACAGCTGTCAAGGCCGCAGCCGGAGGCGGAGCTTTTGCTGAGCTTCCCGATAGTGAAAAACGGTTCGGCGTTCTCTGATTCCCCGGACGGATCGGTCGTTGGGACCGGACCGTTTTATATGGTGGGGAAAAGCGGCGAGAACGAGTACAGGCTCGCGGCGTTCGACGCGCATCATGACGGACGCGCCGCCATGGACAGTGTGTACGTTTCCATGATACCGGACAAAGATAAATATATAAGCCTTTTCGGGGCAAATGAGATAAATGTGGCGACCTCTGAGGTCATCGACATGATGACGTTCATGCCAAAGAGCAATTCGAAGGTCACCGATTATGTTTCGAATGATATGACATTTCTGGGCTTCAACACCAGGAGCGCGGTGTTCGCCGACGCGGGCACGAGGCGCGGGGTGTCTATGCTCATAGACCGTGACAACATAGTCACGCATATCTATTTTTCGCGCGCTCAGGCGGCTGATTACGCGATGAACCCGAGCTCGTGGCTGAATTTTGACACGCGTTCAAAGCTGTCGGATGATATGCAGGGCGCTGAAACGCTGTTCCGCGAGGCGGGGTGGAGACCGGATGCAAACGGGATCTATTACCGTGAGATGGAAAGACAGCTTGTGTATTTTCAGGTGGAGATACTTGTGAACAGCGACAGTCCTCAGAAAGTGCGCGTTGCGGAGGAGATCTGTGACAATCTGAGTCTCGCGGGCATTGCGGCGGAAGTCGATGAATGCGGCTATGATGAATATGTGAGCAGGATAAATTCAGGAGACTATGATCTGTTCGTTGGAGAGACAAAGATCTTGCCGAACGGCGATCTTACGCCTCTCGCGGGATCGGCGGGGAATTATTTCGGATACTCGAACCAGGAGATAGACACGCTGCTGGCGCAGATGGGCACGGTGACGCTCGAGAGCGACCTTAAGGCGGTGTCGATAAGTCTCTGTGAAAAACTGCGTGACGAATCGCCGTTCGCGCCTATATGTTTCTCGAAGAAGAGCATAATCACGGGAGCGAAAATAAAGTCCTGGGCTGCGCCGTCGGAGAGCGGATTCGTAAGAGAGACTGAAAAATGGGGAGTAAAATGACGCGGCTGTTCGGTCTGCCGGACAAGGGATCATGGAGGTTTGAAAGATGAGAGTGATAGTGTGCGGAGCGGGCGCGGCAGGGCTTATGGCAGCCGGCACCGCGGCGAAATACGCCGATGAGGTGGTTTTGATAGAGAGAAACGACAGAGTCGGACGCAAGCTGCGTATTACCGGAAAGGGACGCTGCAATATAACGAACGCGTGTGAGATCGAGGACATGATAGACATGTATCCGAAAAACGGTAAATTTCTCTATTCCGCACTTTACACGTTTACGAATGATGATATAGTGAGCCTGCTTGAGGGGCTCGGAGTGCAGACAAAGGTTGAGCGCGGAGGCAGAGTGTTCCCTGTGAGCGATGATGCCCGTGATGTTGTCTCGGCTATGCGGCGGTATGCTCTTAAGGAAAATGTAAAGCTCATACGTGCGAAGGTGAGATCGTTGATCTTGAGGGATGGCTCGGTAAAGGGAGTAAACACGACCTCGGGGCGCTTTGAGGCGGACAGAGTGATAATATGCACGGGAGGCGCGTCTTATCCGCAGACCGGCTCTGACGGCTCGGGATACAAGCTTGCGAGAGAGGCGGGGCATACTGTGACAGAAATATCTCCGTCGCTCGTGCCGCTTACCGCGGCGGAAAAATGGTGCTCATCGCTTTCAGGTCTGTCGCTTAGGAATGTTAAAATAACTGCTTATGATTCGCGCGGAGCAAAGATACACGAGGGATTCGGCGAAATGCTTTTTACGCATTTCGGGGTCTCGGGACCGCTTATCCTTTCAATGTCGGCGCATATAAGACGTAATGTCAAAAAAGGCTGTGTTTTGGCTGTCGATCTTAAGCCTGCTTTGAGCCGTGAACAGCTTGACGCGAGACTTCTGCGTGATTTTGAAGGTAAAAACAAGAAACATCTCATAAATTCTCTTGACGCCCTCTTGCCAAAGGCGCTCATACCTGTTATAATAGATAAAGCGGAGGTCGAGCCGCATAAGATGATAGCAGAGCTGACGAAGCAGGAAAGACTGCGTCTCGGAGAGACGATAAAGCGTTTGGAGCTGCATATCACCGGTTTTCGGCCTATAGAAGAGGCTATAGTTACATCCGGCGGAGTAAAGACGAGCGAGATAGATCCGTCAACAATGGGATCGAAGCTTGTGGACGGGCTGTATTTTGCGGGAGAGATAATAGACGTGGACGGATATACAGGAGGATATAATCTGCAGGCGGCGTGGTCTACGGGATATCTCGCGGGCCTCAACGCCGGAGGCGGGATATGACGGGACTGTAAAGCGTGCCGGAGCGGAAAGGATTTTTGATATATGGAAAGCAGAGAAAACAGAAGAAATAATGATGAATTCGGCAGCAAAACTGCCTGCCGTGCTGCTGCAATGATCGCTATGAGCGAATCGAGAGAGCAGGAAAACTCGATGAAAGAAGAGTTTCTGGGGCGAGGCATAAGAGCGGCAGCGGTGGATTTCGGCGGAGATTTTTCGACTGCTGTGCAGAAGGTGCTCGAGCGGACAGTGGTAGCGGCTAAGCGCGAGGGCATAATAGCCGATGAGCACGCCGAGGAGGGAGCCGTTGCCGGAGCTGCGCATGAAGCCGTGCAGCAGATAATCAACAAATGTATCGGGCTCAATCTCGGAGGAAAGATCGGGATAGCACGTTGCGGAGCGCATATTGCCGTATGTCTGTTTTTCGCGATAGGGCTGCTCAATCTCAATGATGTGGTTATAGGGATCGGTCACCGCGCGGTCTGACCTGCGCGTCCATAAACGCGCTGATACTGCGTCAGGCTTACGTCGGTATACAGAAAGTATTACCGACGTAAGCCTTTCTTGTCTCAGCCCATTTCTGAACGCGCAGGAGCTGTAGAGGAAGCGGGTAGAACGACCGGACCGCCCCTTTCTTGTCTCGGCGAAATTCTGCGCCTGTGAGAACCAATAAACCTTTCTTGTCTCAGCCCATTTCTGAACGCGCAGGAGCTTTGGAGAAAGCAGGGAGAGTATGACCGGACCGCCCTTTCCTTGTCTCGGCGAATTTCTGCGTCTGTGAGAACTTTAGTGGAAATGTCATTTCACTGATACTGTGTTAGGTCTGCATCGGCATACAGAAAGTATGACCGATGCGGACCTTTTTTGTATTTTTCAATATAAAGTTATTTATTAGATTGCAAATTAATATC
>CAJFNT010000128.1 GCA_904395315.1 uncultured Clostridia bacterium | reverse complement strand
CCTTTCTTACGTTCAAAGCGCCTTTATCACAAAGCCGCTTCAAAAAAGTCTGGATAGTGGTCTGCTTGCGGCTCGTGTGCATGCGCTCCATAATATCAGCGCAGCACAGCTCGCCTTCCGACGCCCATACTATCTCCATTATCTCCATTTCGGAATCCGAGATCCTCATCATAATTACCTCTTTCCCTTCAATACCTATTTTCTACACCGTGTAGTTATATTTATATTCTACACTATGTAGGTGTGTTTGTCAAGCCTTTTTTGAAAAAATTTTTAAAATTAATGTATTAATTGATACGATCATCTTGACAAAGGTCAAAAAAAGTTGTATCATTATATTATAAGGATGTGATAATATGAATTCACACTATAATCAGAACCATTCCCGAGAAGAGATCGATCAGATACTTGACAGAATACAAAACTGTATAAGAAACGGACGCTATACGATTTCTTTGAACGAACACAGGCAAGAGAATATAGATTTTATAAATGAATATAATTTGTCATCCAAACGTCAAAAAGAGATACTGCTTAATATAAATACAGAAGATTTTTGCCATTCACTTCAGAATACAAAAAAGGGGTATGAATACGAAACACTATATGTTTTTTCTAAAAATATATCGCTGCTCGATATATATGGGAATAAAGAAAATGTAGATATTTATACTAAATTCAATATTATCAAGCAAAATAACGGTGATTTTACAGTTGTTATATCTCTGCATAAACTCAATAAGCCCATCGCCTTTTTGTTTAGATGATATTATATGTGCTTTAGGAGGTGTTTGTATGAATGAGAAAAGAGCATTTTGTGAAAACTGCCGTGATGAGGTGTCTTACATCATAAATCAGAAGCCTATGGAGGGAACGATAAAAGGCAAAAAATATACTTATATAGGAAAAGAAGCCAGATGTAAGCAATGCGGCTCGGAAATATATATAGATTCGGTAAATGATCACAACCTGAAATCTTTATATGATGAATACAGATCAAAAAATGATATCATTTCATTGGAGCATATAAGAGAATTACCGAAGAAATATTCTATAGGAAAGCGTCCGCTTTCATTAATATTAGGATGGGGAGAGCTTACATTTACTCGATATTATGATGGATATTTGCCCACGGCTCAGTATTCCGATATCTTGAAAAGAATATACAATGATCCGTATTATTATCTTGAGATGCTTGAGAGAAATAAATATAAGCTGCAGACGACCGCAGCTTATAAAAAAAGCAAAGCTGCCGTGGAAGCGATAATAAAAGGTGAAAGCGCACATGGATCACTTATGGATACGGTAATAGAATATTTGTTGTCTGAATGCGGAGATGTTACTCCATTGGCATTGCAGAAAGCGTTGTATTATATCCAGGGTTTTTATTATGCTTTCTTCGGAAAATATTTATTTAAAGAGGATTGTGAAGCGTGGGTGCAGGGACCGGTCTATCGAGAGGTCTATAAACGATACAGTGATTATCGCTTTGATCCTATACAAAGTTATAGTTCTAACGAAGACATTGATCTTGGATCATCGGAAAGAGCGATCTTAGACAGTATTATAAAAAATATATGCTGTTATAGCGGAAAGGTACTTGAGAATTTTACACACGCAGAAACACCTTGGCTTATCACCAGAGGTGAACTGCCCAATAATGTTCCTTCAAGTTCAATAATTGAAAAAGAGCTGATAGGAAAATATTTTGTTGAAGTCAAAAATAAATATAATATGATAAATCCAGAGGATATAGAAGCATACACAAAAGATATGTTTAAAAGGCTTTAAGGAATAAAAATACAGCCCGTATAATATGCGGACTGTATTTTTTTATGAATGCTTATATGTTCGCTTTCACGAATTCAACGACTCTTGAAACAGCGTCCTCTGCAGCCATTTCCTCTGCCTTCTCCATCTTTCTTTCCTTGTATTCGACAATACCGTCTCCGATCTTTTTGCCTACTACTATCCTTACGGGGATACCTATAAGATCCGCGTCTTTGAACTTTACTCCCGCGCGCTCGCTTCTGTCATCTATAAGCGTTTCAATGCCCGCGTCATTCAAAGCTGCATATATTCTCTCCGCTTCCGCCATCTGCTCCTCACTCTTGTAATTAGCTGGAACGACTATAGCCTGATACGGAGCTATCGATACAGGCCAGATTATACCGTTATCATCATGGCCCTGTTCCACCGCAGCCGCAAGACATCTTGTAACACCTATGCCGTAGCAGCCCATGATGACCGTCTTGTTCTTACCGGACTCGTCAAGATACGTAAGACCCAAAGCATCGGAATACTTCGTGCCGAGCTTAAAGATATGTCCTACCTCTATCCCCTGCTCCGATTTTATACTTGCGCCGCACTTTGGGCACTTGTCCCCGGTGACTACCACACGGATATCCGCTACCGTATCCGGCTCAAAATCTCTTCCGATATTCACATTCTTATAATGCATATCGCTCTCATTTGCACCGACCACGAAGTTCTTCATAAGAGCTACTTCCTTATCGGCATATACGGGTATATCAAGACCTATCGGTCCGGCAAATCCTACCTTCGCATGAGTTATCTCACGCACCGCTTCAGGCTCCGCAAGCTCCGGATCATCAGTACAGCCCAAAAGGTTCTTGAGCTTTACCTCATTTACATCACGGTCTCCGCGCACCATCACGGCAACATATTTATCGTCAGCCTTATAGATTATCGTCTTTGCAAAATTATATGCCTCCATACCGAGCGATTCAACAAGCTCATCTATGGTATGAGCATTCGGCGTCTCTATTTTTTCAAGCTCAAGCTCGCCTTCCGGCTGTTCCTTAGGATCCGGTATACACTCGCATTTCTCGTAATTCGCCGCATAGCCGCAAGCGTCACAGTACGCGATACCATCCTCGCCGACCGGCGACTTTACCATGAACTCCTGCGAGCCGCTGCCGCCCATGGCGCCGCTGTCCGCGTCAACTATGGTGAAATCGAGCCCAAGACGAGTGAAGATACGGCAGTACGCGTCATACATCTTTTTATATGACTCGTCAAGACCCTTCTCATCGAGATCGAAGCTGTAAGCGTCCTTCATTATAAACTCTCTGCCGCGTATCAGTCCGAAACGCGGTCTGCCTTCATCACGGTACTTTGTCTGTATCTGATAAAGCGTCATAGGATATTCCTTATACGAACGCACATTGTCTATGACAGTCTGCGTGAAAAGCTCCTCATGTGTAGGTCCGAGACAGAAATCACGGTCATTGCGGTCCTTTAGCTTGAACATGCTCGGTCCGAAGACTTCCCATCTTCCCGAAGCCTGATACGCCTCGGCAGGAAGCAGCGCCGACATAAGCAGCTCCTGCGCTCCCGCTCTGTCCATTTCCTCGCGAACTATCTGCTCCACCTTTTTCAGTGATCTCAGTCCGAGCGGCAGATAAGAGTAAACTCCCGCCGCAAGCTTTCTTATAAGCCCGGCACGCAGCATAAGCTGATGGCTTGCGATCTCCGCTTCAGCCGGTACCTCTCTCAGGGTAGGCATTAATAGCTTTGACATTCTCATTTTGTGATCAATTCCTTTCCGTAAGCACTTTCAGTTT
>CAJFNT010000127.1 GCA_904395315.1 uncultured Clostridia bacterium | reverse complement strand
GGACACAGCAAGATAATATAAAATTGATCAAAAAAGCAGCAGCGTCGCAGGGCGTATGGACGCTGGTGTATCCGGAACTTGAGAAGTATACGGATACAAGTGAATACCTGCCCGAGTTTATGCAGACGGTTACTATAGGCATCCAAAGGACAACTTTCCAACTTCACATGATCTCGGAGCTGAATAATGTAGGATTTAAGGTGTGTCTGTTGAAGGGTGCTGCGGTCGCTGCGCTGTATCCGCATCCGGAATATAGAATATCAGGTGATACAGATATCCTTATAAAACTCGAAGAAGAAAAGGAGATAATCAAATTTCTTGAACAGAATGGGTATACGGTGGAACAGAGAGAAAAAAATGATCACCATTTTAAAGCATATCATCCTGTAGGTGGTCTTCTGGAGGGACATATACGACTGTACAGCATCCCGACCGAAAAAATAATATTGGATGGACTTGAGTTGTATAATGAAGAATTTTCGGAGATGGAGATAGAAGGATATACTGTGCCGGTGTTGGGGTTGAATGACGGCTTGGTGTATCTCACAGCTCATTATATAAAGCATCTTGTAAATGAAGGCGGCGGAATAAGACAGATGCTTGATCTGTTGATATATATGGAGCACTATAAAAACGAGCTTGATTTTGAAAGATATTACTCAGTTATGAAGCAGCTCAGATATTATAAGCTGATAGAGGTAGTTCAAACTATAGGGGCAAAATATTGGGGGTTCGATTACCCTATAAAATATGAAGACTTGGCGGAAGAAATTCTTACTGACAGTGAAGAGGGCGGTATATTCGGATTTGACACTGATTCTCGTAGAGGGTTTTACAGTATATATTGTAATAAAAGATCGGAAAATTCATTGAAGAGTAAAGCCTTGCTAGCAGTAAAGAATGAAGCGGGGTTAAAAAATAGATTTTTTCCATCACAAAGTACATTGCTAAAAAATGGAGAATATAAATATGCGAAAAATAAGATATTACTTCCGATAGCATGGACACACAGACTTTTTAGGGCGGTCATGAAAAGGACAGTCAAAAATGAAAAATTCGATGGTGTGGAAAAGAGACTGAAGCTTATGCGTGAATTAAATATGATCAATTAACAAGAGATACTAAGGAGGATCGCGATGAAAACAATACTTGTTACCGGCGCAGCCGGATTTATAGGAGCCTTTCTTGCAAAAAGGCTTTTGGAGCAAGGGGAAAACGTTATCGGCGTCGACAATTGCAACGATTATTATGATGTGAGATTGAAAGAAGCACGTCTTGATATGCTCAGTTCATATGACAACTTCAAGTTTTACAAAATAAACATTGCTGACAAAGGAGCGGTAAATGATATCTTTGAAAAATATAAACCACAGATTGTTGTGAACCTTGCGGCGCAGGCGGGGGTGCGCTACAGTATAGAGAATCCGGATGTATATATAGAATCAAATCTGATAGGTTTTTTCAATATCCTTGAAGCCTGCCGTCATTATCCGGTTGAGCATCTTGTTTACGCGTCTTCAAGCTCTGTATACGGAGCTAATAAGAAGGTACCGTTTTCAACTGATGATAAGGTGGACAATCCTGTTAGCTTGTATGCGGCGACAAAAAAATCAAATGAGCTTATGGCACATTGTTATTCGAAGCTTTACAATATACCATCTACCGGGCTCCGATTCTTTACGGTGTATGGTCCCATGGGCAGACCTGATATGGCTTATTTCGGTTTTACAAATAAGCTTATTAAAGGCGAGACGATACAGATATTCAATTACGGCAACTGCAAAAGGGATTTTACATACGTTGATGATATTGTAGAGGGTGTAATAAAGGTGATGAACAGACCTCCGAAAAAGGCTGTCGGTGAGGATGGCTTGCCGATACCGCCGTATGCGGTCTACAATATCGGAAATAGCAATCCAGAAAATCTTTTGGAGTTTGTCAATATCCTGCAACAGGAACTTGTAAGAGCTGGTGTTCTGCCGGAGGATCACGATTTTGAGTCGCATAAGGAACTTGTTCCAATGCAGCCCGGTGATGTACCGGTAACGTATGCCGATGTATCTGCATTGGAGCGCGATTTTGGATATAAGCCTACGACAACTTTGCGTGAGGGATTGAGAAAGTTTGCGAAATGGTATAAACGGTTTTATGGAGGTATGAACAAATGAAAATAGCAGTAGCGGGAACAGGGTATGTTGGATTGTCAAATGCGATACTTTTGGCACAGCATAATGAGGTAATGGCAGTGGATATTCTTCCTGAGAAGGTGGGGAAGATCAACAATCATATATCGCCGATAGTGGACGCGGAGATCGAGGACTACCTCAAAAATAAGGATTTGAACTTAGTTGCAACAACAGATGCAGAAGCAGCTTACAGTGATGCTGATTTTGTAATAATTTCAACACCGACTAACTATGATCCGAACAAGAACTATTTCGATACATCGTCTGTTGAGGCGGTAATAAAGCTTGTTATCGAATATAATCCCGATGCGATAATGGTAATTAAATCAACAGTCCCGGTCGGGTATACAAAATCGGTACGAGAGAAATTCTGCTGTGACAATATCCTTTTTTCACCGGAATTTCTGCGTGAAGGAAGAGCACTTTACGATAATCTCTATCCGTCGCGTATAGTTGTGGGAGCGCCGCTGCAGAATGAACGCCTTGCCAGAAAGGCAAAGGAGTTTGCGGGATTGCTTGCGGATGGTGCGATAAAAGAGGATATACCGCAGCTGTTTACCGATCTCACAGAGGCGGAAGCGATAAAGCTTTTTGCGAATACATATCTTGCTTTGAGAGTTGCATATTTTAACGAGCTTGATACATACGCTGAAGTTCGTGGGCTGAATACCAAGCAGATAATAGAGGGTGTATGTCTCGATCCGAGAATAGGAAATCACTATAACAATCCGTCATTCGGATACGGAGGTTACTGTCTGCCTAAGGATACAAAACAGCTTCTTGCAAATTACAATGATGTCCCAAACAATATAATCGGTGCGATCGTTGAGGCGAACAGAACGAGAAAAGACTTTATTGCAGATAGAATTATTGAGCGCAAACCGAATGTTGTGGGTGTATACAGGCTTACGATGAAGGCGAACAGCGATAATTTTCGTCAGTCGTCTATACAGGGGGTAATGAAGCGGATCAAGGCAAAGGGCATAGAAGTAGTCGTATATGAACCGACCATGAAAGAGGATGAGTTTTTCAGATCAAAAGTTATTCGTGATCTTGATGAGTTCAAGAAAATATCGGATGTTATAATTGCGAACAGATATAATGAAGATCTGAAGGATGTGCTGGATAAGGTGTATACAAGAGATCTATATTTCAGAGATTGATTATTCAAAAAATTCGGAAGAGTGACTATTGCTCTTCCGAATTTTTTGATGTAATGCTCACAGCAGATCAATATGTACATCTCTGCCATAGGTGTCCTCGTAGTCGAAGACGCCGTTGTCGTCTTTGTCGTAGGGCTGGATAAATTTCACCTTTCCTTCCATATATATCACATCCACACATCGCACATATATAGCGGGCACAGGGAGGGTGTGTTTGTATACGTTTCTGATAGACGGCTGCTCGTCGAACCAGCCGCTTGCCTGTGTTCCTTGACTGCGCATGGTTACACGGAATTCCTTGATATCGATGTTTTCGATACGCACATCGGGCTCTCCGACGATATATATGCTTGATTCGGCGGTCATATAGATATGATCAAAGGATATGTTTCGTATCTTGCCGGGATAGAGGCGACGGTCGTCGCGATAGGTCGAGCTTATGAATATCGGCTCGCCGTTGCCCCACCATCTTGATGGGTGACCGCTGCGTATGCCGTCGGCATATTTCAGCACATTGCCGGTGACATGATGAACGTGGATGTCCTCGATAGTTGCGCCGTCGCGCGCCCAGATGCCGATGCCGCGTGAACAGTCCTTTATTACACAGTTGCCGAATACGATATTGCGTATATCGGCATGTGTTTCAGTACCTATTTTCAATGCTGAGTCGTGCGAATACAGTATGCAGTCACTGATGACTATATTTTCGGCGGAGCCGTAGCGTTCAGCCATAGGCTTAGTTGTCTTTACGACAATGGCGTCATCGCCGGTTTTTATCAGACAGCCGCGGATAATAACGTCTTTGCAGCAATCGGGATCTATGCCGTCGTTGTTAGCGCCTCTCATATCGTTCAATATCTTTATATCAAGTACCGATACATTTCGGCACCCTGCCATGTGCAGTGTCCAGAAAGCCGCATCACGGATCGTAATGTCACGGATCACAAGATTTTCTACATCTTCAAAAAAAGTTGTGCGAGGGCGGAATGAGGTCACATTGAGGGGACATTCATGGAACCCGTCATCGGCGTTGTCATCAAAGAAGACCTTGTCTCCCTGCCCGTATATAGTGCCTTCACCTGAGATAGTTATATTTTGCTCATGACATGCAAACAGGAAACATCCGCCGTCCCAGCCGGTGCAGGCGTTATCGTCCTCGAACAGTTTTGCAAAATCAAGTATATCCGCTTCGTTCAGGCTGCTTATAAGCACAGCGCCCTTTTCGAGATGAAAGTCAATATTGCTTTTGAGAACGAGTGTTCCGCTTAAAAATTTTCCTGCCGGGATCACCACAGTGCCGCTGTGCTCAGATGCCAGATCGATCGCCGTTTGTATGGCTTCGGCGTTGTTGGTCTGCCCATCCGCCACCGCGCCGAAATCAAGGATATTAAATGTATTCATAGTAAGCGCTCCTCTTAACATGGATTTTTTATGATAATATTCTATCATATCAAGCAGATGAAATCAAGCGCAAACATACGTTTTTACATAAAACCATTATTATTACCTTGTAGTAACTATAAACCTTATAAAGAAAAAATTACATCTCAATATGTGATAAATTCACAATTATTAAAGGAAATGTGATATTATATTAATAATCATATCATGGAATAAGTGTAAGCTTTTTGGGTTTATATATTCCAAATAGATGAAGAGAGGAGTATTATATTTTATGAAGAAAAGGTATGTGACGCCAAGTATGGATATTGCCTTTTTTGAAGAGATCGGATGTACTATGTCATCAGGACAAGACCTGGCTCTGTCAGCATTAGACGATGGTGTCGGCACGATAACGATTGGTCCGGTCACGACAACACAGTCAAAAGTGGCAACATTTCAGAATGTACTCAGTTATGAGGAGTGATTATTGTGGACAGCATAAAAAAATATACGGTGTGTCTTTGCTGTGTTTTAATGTCGGTATTTGCAATGTTTTCAGCGTTTGCAGCAGAGTATGCGGACATGCCTGATGATTGGTCTAGGGAAAGCCTTGAATGGGCTGCAGAGCGAGGGATAATAACCGGCGACGGAGGGTATATATATCCTGATAGTAATATCACGCGCGCACAGCTTGCTGCAATGCTGACAAGAACATTTGGTTTTTCTGTGACCGGAACAGGTGGATTTTCTGATGTCAGTGAGACAGACTGGTTTGCACCATACGTTGCAGCTGCAACAGAGTATGGATTTATGAATGGTAGTGACGGGATGTTTCGTCCGAATGACACGATAACACGCCAGGAGGCGATAACCGCTATTGCAAGAGCATTTTCGATTGCGCCGTCACAAAGCACGCTTGAAGGATATGCCGATGCGGATGAAACAGCGGATTGGGCAAAAGGATATTTTGCAGCTCTTACAGAGCGCGGTGTAATATCAGGCGATGGCGACATGTTATATCCTGATTCGTACATAACGAAAAAAGAGACCGCTGCAGTGATAAAGCGCTGCGCGGAGTTGCCTGATCTGCCTATACGCGAGAGCGATGGTTCGCTCTGGACTCCGGTTTATTAATTCAAGCATAAAGCGCTCGGCGGAACGGCGTATAAGAGTTTCCGCGAAAACTAAAAGGAAGGTGAATGATTTTGAAGAAACGATTGATATCAATGACACTCGTGTTGTCCATGATCATGTCACTGTTTGTGGTTATGCCGTCTGCGGCTTCGGCAGCGGAAGGGGATGTTCCGAGTGATATGAAAGATCCTATCAGGATAGGCACGGCAGAAGAGTTGTTGGATTTTGTGAATGAAACAAAAAATTATGATCCAGCATTAGGTCAAGATGTTATACTTACAGCAGATATAGATGTAAGCGGTTATAATGCACAAATAAGAATAGGTGATGAAGATGATGGAAGAGGCTATCACGGTATATTTGACGGACAGGGGCATAAGATAACCGGTCTTACATATACGGCTGAGAACAGCGAGGACGCCGGGTTGTTTGCATATACGACCAACGGCGCAGTAATAAGGAATCTCATTATAGAGGGAGCTAACATAAAATCAGCGCTGCGAGGCGGAATTGTTGTCGGAAATGCAGAAAATACAAAAATATACAACGTTTCTGTGAGAAATAGCAATATCGAGCTGTTCAGCAATGGCTCAGTTATAACGTTGGTAACAAATCTTGGAATGCGCGGAGGCGTTATTGCCGGAGATATGTCAGGTTCAGTGATGTATAATTGTGAGTCTGTAAACAGTAATGCTAAAGTGGGGTCTGTAGGCGGCGTTCAGGCTCTCGGAGGAGACGGAATAATACTCGGCGGTCTGGCAGGCGTTGTTAGCAACAGTACGATAGAGTATTCACGAGTTGTAGGCGGCGAAGTAAATATTGATTACCGAGTTGCTGTCGGAGCTTTGAATGTAAAGATGATATACGCAGGAGGCTTGGCAGGAGAGGCAAAATCAGGCACGAATATTATAGACTGTTATTCAACGGCTTTTGTTTACGGTCAGGCAGAGGTCTATGTATCGGTCGGCGCAGGCGCGGACGGCTGTGTGGGCGGTATAGTAGGTTATGCGCCAGAGGACGGGTATAATATAGAGCGCTGTCATTTTGCAGGCGCTTTGAGATCAAGGCTTGTAAATTCGATACTTGCGCTTCCGGTCGTAGTGATGAATGACTCTTATTTAAACGGTATCCTCGGACGAAACAGTAATGGTTTGAACAATGTTGTGAATTGTTATTACGATTGGGAAACCACAAGAAGCAAATTGGTGAGGAGCAATGCCGAGATAACAGCGGTAGAAGATACCGGTGACACTGCCAGCTTCTCCTCAGTATCGCATAGTCAGTACACGGATACTTCATTCTGGTCCGGAAAGGATTTTGATTTCAACGGAACTACACCAAGAAATACGGCGAGTAATGCAATAGTCGGCGCAAACCATACAAACCGTTGGGTAATGGATTACAGCACCGGAATGCCTGTTCATGGCAAGGGCGTTACAGCGGCAACGGATTTCCCGGGCGCCGGTATGGTGACGATAGGAGCCGAAGGCTACCGCGATGCGGTGAGCACCGATTCGGGCAATGTAACGCAGATCACGGATGCGAATGACGGGACGGTAACGCTTACGGCGGCTGATAAGCCTGGATATGTTTTCAATGGTTGGTTTGCAGGCACGATCGATGAAAACGGTGTGGGAGTAAAAGGTGATGGAGAATGTTTGAGTACTGCATCTACATATGAAGCTCCGGCTGAGGATAATACAATATATGTAGCTGATTATCAGGCTGTTGTCACATATATGGATGCAAATAGTGAAGCGGAATATAATAGGCAGCGGTATGATTATAACGGGGCACTTCAGCTTGCCGATCCTCCGGTTGTCGATGGACAAACGTTTTACGGATGGTCGACTAAGCCGGGACCGCATTTGGATCAAGATGCTGCACAACTTGATGAGCTGAAGGATACTATTGTAAAGAGTGGAATGCCTGTGACGGGGCCGATCACTGTTTATCCGGTGTATTTTGGCGCGGGAGCAAATATTAAAGTGGTATTTCAAGAAACCGGTACGTCCAGTTTGTCTGATGGCGAGGGTACAGTGCTTAAGACTGTATCAGATATGGATGAATCAGGTAGATGGTATATAACCTATGAAGGCGAGGAACCGGAAGGCTATTTATTTGACGGATGGTATCAAATACCTGCAGATCAGTTTGAAGGCTCAAAATATGATAACGGTGCGGTTGATCTTTCCAATGCATATCCTGTAAGCCGAGAGAAGCAGTGTTTTGTAGATGAGGATTATTATACTCAGGATTGTTACTATGTTGCAAAGTTCAAGTATAAGGTAACAGCTTGGGTACCGGTGAAGTATAATGGTTCAACAGATAATTGGTATTATTGCCGAGAAGGTTATAACGATCAGGGAAAATATAAAGAGATATATGTTGATTATAATACAAGTGCTACAATATTGAATTTAGGCACTCCCACGTTGGGACAGGCAGCAAAGTTTAGATATTGGACGAGTGATAATAGCATAAAGAATAAAGGATACAACGCTGGGGAGTTAGAGGATATAACCTCTTCTGAATTTGTGGGAAATGTTACGCTGCCGATGGAATTGTTTGGTTTGGTAGATAGGGACTGGGATCTCTATAATCCAAATATGACAACTGCTTTTGTGGATTACACTGATTTTCCAGGTTCAGCCACTATAAGTTTGAAGTATAGTAGTGATGATAATCCAGATACTGCTTCGTTTGATATATCTATGGAACCTAATTATAATTTTATAGGTATATGGCATTATGATAATAACAATTTTGAGGCAGAGGATCAGGCCACTGATATAGGACTAAGTACAATTAATCCTGCTACCTGGGTTATAAGTGACCATGATAGTTTCCAAGCGTATTATACAGAATATATAATGTTAAAGTCATCGGCAAATATAAATTTCCATGATCAACAAGGAGATTTAATAAGAAAGACAAATCTTTCATATGCAAACCCGAGTGGCTGGGATACGTTAGTCACAGTAACAAGAAAATATCAGTCGTTGCTGTTTGGAAGCCCTGACCAGGAGGTTGGTTTGACAGAATTTGAACCATCTATAGTGGACAGAACAGTACCTGTAGGTCTTGGTGTTGCTCCGGAAATTGACGGTTCAAACACAGGTACTCTGAATGATGACGGTTCTGTAAAGAATATGTACGTTGAGAACTACAAGTTCCTTGGATGGGTCGATAAGGAACGGTTCAGAGACAGTGGCATAGATGAAATTTATCTATATGATTATAAGCCTGAAACCGATACGACAGGTCAGCCGGTAGCTCCGGATTATATCACAACAGATTCAAAGAAGGCTGATGGATATGTTCTGAATGAGAATGACAGAGTATATGCATATATGGATATATATCCGGTATATGCTATGTACAAGGTTGATCTCACAACGAATATAGATGACGCGGGGCTGGGCGAGGAAGCAAAGCCCGAAATTCCGACATGGTCCGTTGATCAAGATGGTAATCTTACGGTAACAGCTCCGGACAAAGAAGGAGGAGCCTCGGTAGATAAGATAATACTTACAGACGAGGAAGGAAATACAATAGAGCTGGAAAAAGGTACAGACGGAACATATAAGCCGAGCGGGGATATAAAGCTTGATGTTGATGAGGAGTATAAAGTAACTGTTGAGTATAAGTATGATGTGACTGTCACTTACCATACAGGTGCAGATACGGCTCCTTCAGAATCAAAGAAAAACGGTGAAACATTGGGCGATAGTGTAAACATGCATGTGCCGGTTCTTACAAATATAGCAGGTGTATTTGTTGGTTGGACAGAGCAGCAGCCAGCAGACGGACAGCAGTATATCACATATGTCAAGGACGGAGACGGTGCGACAGTATTTGTCACAAGCGAGACGATCATAACGAAAGACACAGATCTCTGGCCCGTGTATGCAATTATTGATCACAGCTCAAATCTTGATGCGTTAAATAGTACAAAATATACATCATTGGCTGATTCGATGCTTACGGCTCAGGATCTAAGCGAAAAAGGATATGCTTTCGGCGGATGGAACATGGTAATTGTCGGAGAAGACGGAACAGAAACAAAAGAGCTTGTTTCTGCCGATCACAGCTATAGAGTATCAAAGGAGCAGGCGATGAATGCGATAGGATTCATTGCTGAATATAAGCCTGTTATTACGTATATGATACCGAGTGTTGACGATGATAAAACAACAGTGACATATCCGGAGGATAAGAGATATACAGAATCGGTTGAACTTGGTCTGGAAATACAAAATGGAATAACAAATACGAGCGGAACTGCGGCATCTGATGTTATTGCAAGCATTGAGGGATCTAATTATCTAAACTTCCTTGGCTGGACGACAGATACCGATCCAGATGGAAACTCTGAGTTATATACTGGCACTGTGAATGGACCGATAACACTGTATCCGGTTTTATCAACGAATGCTCCAGAGGGGATGCGTAGAGTTGAATTTAAATATTATGCATATGATCAGGAGTCAAAGCGTTGGAGTGAAACAAGTTTTGTTGCTTCAGTGAGGGATGGATACACATTCAATATGCCTGATCCGGGAGATTACACGGATGAGAATGATACGAAGAATTTGTTTGTAAATTGGTCATACGGCACAAATAATACGATCAATGCGGGAGAAGAATATACTGCGACAGGTGACGTAACTTTCACTGCCGTATATGTTGAAGAATCACAGACAACACAGTATACAGTATACTCGAACTGGAATGACAAGAGCAGCATGCAGGTAAGGTTTGCAAACGGCGCGTTCCCGGATGAAAGCGCACTTAATGGTTTAGAGTATAAAACAGGCGATGGTATCACATTCATAGGCTATGCGCTTGTTACGCTCAACGGTGATGGATCCAGAACGAATGATGGGCTTTATGCAGTAGGTGATGTTTTACCGGAAAATATTGCGTATTACGGCGGAGAAAGTGCTGATATGAGCAGCAAGCGTATCTATGCTGTATGGGCGCAGATCGATACTGCGGACGGTGCAAGCGTAAGGCTTACAAATGAAGCGGGCAGAGATACAAGCGGAATGCGAGTTATGGGTTATGTCAATACTGATATACTCGAAAGAGTAGGGTTGAGTGAGCCTGACACGCATTATAAGAGAACGATAGAGTTTACAAATACAACATCATTTGACGAAAATAGCAGCAATATTAAGGCAACGTCAGGAAAGTGGTATGGCAATAACTACAAGATATTGTTTGATACTGCTGAAGAAGAAAATCCATGGCTTGAACAAGCAAATGCATTCTCTATAGTGGCTATGTTCGAGAGTGAGGATCTGTATTCAATTCCTCTATCATTCCGTGCAAGTCTGACTTTTACATATGTAGACAATGAAACTATCACGGCATATGGTACATTTGATGAAGAGGGCAATAAACGTGCGATGCGTGATGTTGCAACGAATTATCTGAACGATCTTAGGACTGCAAATGGTAATACGGAAGCGTCATCAGATAATAATTGGTATGGACTCGGAAAAGAAGCTTACGATAAACTTGTTAAGTATTCGAGCAGTGTATCTGCAGAATCGGATAATGCAGATTAACGGCATATCTACATATGATATAGCAAAGAAGAAAAGACAACATAAATAATAAAGGCGTCCGGCAGTGTGAACCGACCCCCAAAAGTTAGACCTAAAATCTAACGATTGGGAGGTCGGTTTTTTGTTATTCGAAAATATGTGCAATAAAATACGGGGCCGTATTAACGCGGTCCCGTATTGGAGATTTTATTCAACCGTAACAGATTTTGCAAGATTTCTCGGCTTGTCGATGTCACAGCCTTTCTGTGCGGCTACATAGTAACCGAAAAGCTGCAGAGGTATTACCGACAGTGACGGCAGGAACATAGGATTGGTCTCGGGTATCTGTATCACATAATCGGCGATGCCGGTCATGCTGTGTTCAGTGGTCGTGAGACCGAGTACAACTGCTCCTCGTGTCGTTACTTCCTTGATGTTCGAAACTGTCTTATCGAACAATTCTCTGCCTGTAGCAAGCGCTACAACAAGTGTTCCGTCCTCTATAAGCGAAATTGTGCCGTGTTTAAGCTCTCCTGCGGCATATGCTTCAGAATGGATATATGATATCTCTTTGAGCTTCAGAGAACCTTCGAGTGATACGGCATAATCAAGATTTCTTCCTATGAAGAATATCGAGTGACAGTTATAGAACTTCGACGCAAGATATGCGATCTGATCTTTGTTTTCAAGTGTTTTGGCTATAAGATCAGGCAGTTTTTCAAGGTCGGAAATATACTGCTTATACTGTCCGGATGTTATCGTGCTGAGTTTGTCTGCCATATAGATCGACAGCATATACATAACAGTGAGCTGAGTTGAATATGCTTTTGTTGTTGCAACTGCGATCTCGGGACCTGCCCATGTGTATATAACATCGTCCGATGCATTAGCGATAGCCGAACCTACGACATTTACTATCGAGAGAACGCGAGCTCCGTGATCCTTGGCGACCTTGAGTGCCTCAAGTGAATCCGCGGTCTCACCCGACTGACTGATAACTATGACCAGATCGTTTTTCTTGACGATTGGATCGCAGTATCTGAATTCGGATGCTATCACAGTTTCAACAGGTATACGGCACATCTTTTCTATTATATATTTGCCGACTACACCGACATGATACGCGCTTCCGCACGCAACGATGAATATCTTGCGAAGATTTTTGATATCATCTTTTGTGAGAGAAACATCATCGAGAACGATCTTTCCGTCTTTGATCCTCGGTGATATGGTAGCGCGGACAGCCTTGGGCTGTTCCTCTATTTCCTTGATCATAAAATGCTCGTAGCCGCCTTTTTCAGCTGCCGAGACATCCCAGTCGACTGTGCTGACTTCTTTCTTTATCTCTTCTTTATCGGTGTTGTAGACCTTTACATCGTCCTTTGTAAGAACAACTATTTCGTCATCTTCAAGATAGTAAACATTTCTTGTGTGCTTTAAAATAGCGGTCACATCAGACGCGATAAAATTCTCGCCCTCACCGAGACCTACGATGAGCGGGCTCGCTTTGCGGACTGCTATAAAGCTGTCAGGATAGTCAGAGCAGAGCACTCCCAATGCGTATGAACCCTCAACACGGTCGATCACCTTTATCATCGTGTCCATTATGTCACCGTTGTAGTAATACTCGAACAGATGAGCGATGACCTCGGTATCAGTTTCAGACATGAACTCAAATCCCTTTGATATAAGTCTGTTTTTCAATGCCATATAATTTTCAATGATACCGTTGTGGACTACCGCAAATCTTCCCGAATTGGAAAGGTGAGGATGCGCGTTTACATCCGACGGTTCACCGTGAGTTGCCCAACGGGTGTGACCTATTCCCGCAAATCCGATAACGTCTTTTCCGTTATTAGTCTTTTCTTTTAATACATTAAGTCTGCCTTTTGCTTTTTGTACATTTATCTCTCCATCATTTATAACAGCTATTCCTGAGCTGTCATACCCCCTGTATTCAAGCTTCTCAAGCCCCTCGAGAAGGATCGGGGCAGCCTGCTTAGAGCCTATGTAGCCTACGATTCCGCACATATTCTCTTCCTCCTTTATCAAGCCGGATAACGCCGGCGCTTTTTAAAAGGGCGAAGCCCTTATTGTGCGTGGTCAGATATTGATCACCACACGCATATAATTGTATACTATTTTGCAGTAAATTTCAATAGTTTTTTTGAAATATTTGCGTATTTGTATTGTTTTTGTTTAAAATTACTGATATAATAGATATGATGGACAGTATGCGGCAGAACAACGCTGCGGCTTTTGATATAGATAGTAAAATATGTGGTTCACGATCATCGGATATATTGATTGAAAAGGAGAAGTATTTATGGAAAGAAAGCTTATATATGAGAATCCGCTTGCATCTGAGGATGATGTAAAAGATTTTGTGATGGAAGGAAGCGCAAGCGTTTATTTTGAAAACGGAAAGATGCGTATGAAAAACAACTTGTCGGCAGAGTTGGGGCAAAAGTCTAATTTTGTTTTTTGGTGTCCGGAAGAATTCCCGTCCGAGGTGGAGATAGAATGGAAATTCCGCCCGATAGAGGAGCCGGGACTATGTATACTCTTTTTCTCTGCAAAAGGCATAAATGGGGAGGATCTGTTTGATCCGTCACTCGCGCCGCGTGACGGGCAGTATAATCTGTATCACAGCGGGGACATAAACGCGTATCATGTCTCATATTTCAGGAGAAAATGGGAGGATGAGCGCAGCTTCCATACTTGCAATTTGCGTAAAAGCAAAGGCTTCCACCTTGTCGCGCAGGGGGCTGATCCGATACCGGACTGCGCTGATGCGAAGGAATGTTACGAGTTGAAGCTCACAAAGTATAATGGGACAATAGAATTTTCGGTCGATGGGCTTACTGTATTCTCGTGGAAGGATGACGGCGTGGAATACGGGCCGGTGCTTGGCGGAGGAAAGATAGGTTTCCGTCAGATGGCGCCGCTTATAGGCGAATATTCTGATTTAAAGGTGTATGAACTGAAATAAGTTTTCAGAAAGGATAGGATAATTTGAAAAAGGTTTTAAAGATACTTGAATTTGACAAAATTCTTGAGCGTCTTCAAGGTTATACGGAATCGGAAACGGTAAAAAAACGAATATTCAGGCTTGAACCGTTTTCGGAAAAAAATGATGCTGAGCGTGCTCAAAAAGAGACTACAGAGGCGATGTCAACACTTTTGAAGCTGGGATCACCGCCTGTGAATCTTGCTGTCGCGGATGCAAGAGGCAGCGCCAAACGCGCCGAGCAGGGCGGAGTTCTTACTGCGCGTGAGCTTATGGATATATCAAGGCTTTTATATGTTGCAAGACGTATGAAATCGTATCTTGGAGAGGCGGCAGAGGAATGCACGGTTTTAAGAGAGCTTGCTGAACGGCTTTTGACAGCAAAAACACTCGAGGACAAAATAAACTCGGCAATACTATCTGAGGAAGAGATCGCGGATGACGCATCGGCGGAACTCTCATCGATCCGCCGCAGAATGAAGAATCTTAACGGTAAGATAAAGGATACTCTGAATGGGATGATCCACAGCCAGCACTATAAGAAATTTCTGCAGGATCCTATAGTTACGATGCGGTCGGACAGATATGTTATACCGGTGCGTGCGGAATATAAATCTGAGGTGCCGGGAATAGTCCATGATACTTCGTCAACAGGGCTCACAATGTTTATCGAGCCTATGAGTGTTGTTAACTCAAACAACGAGATACGTGATCTGAAAAATAAGGAACAGCAGGAGATAGAGCGTATACTTGCGGAGCTTTCAGCGCTGACAGCTGAGAATGCGCATGAGATATTCGTTGATTTCAAAGCTGTCGCCGAGCTGGATTTTATATTTGCAAAAGGCAGGCTTTCGCTTGATATGGATGCGGCGGAGCCAAAGCTAAATGATGACGGCATAATAAATTTCAAAAAGGCGCGCCACCCGTTAATAGATAAGGATAAGGTCGTGGCCAATGATATAAGCCTTGGCGGCGGGACCGATACGCTTGTGGTAACGGGACCAAATACGGGCGGAAAAACAGTAACGCTTAAAACAGTAGGACTTTTATCGATAATGGCTGCATCGGGACTGCATATCCCGGCTGCCGATAACAGTGATGCGGCTGTGTTTTCCAAGATATACGCGGATATAGGCGATGAACAGTCAATAGAGCAGAGTCTCTCGACATTTTCATCTCATATGACAAATATAGTGAAAATACTGCGTGGTGTTGACGAAAGGACTCTTGCGCTGTTTGACGAGCTGGGAGCGGGCACGGACCCTACGGAGGGAGCGGCTCTGGCAATAGCGATACTTGAACATTTGCGTTCTTTGGGAGTTGAGACCGTTGCAACAACACATTACAGTGAATTGAAACTGTTTGCGCTCACGACCGAGGGAGTTCAGAATGCGTCGTGTGAGTTTGATGTGGCAACATTGCAGCCGACGTATAAGCTTCTTATTGGTGTTCCCGGAAAATCTAACGCGTTTGCAATATCGCGCAGACTGGGATTAAGGGGGGATATAATCGATCGTGCAAATGCGATATTATCAGATGAGGATATCAAGTTTGAGGATGTTATAACAGATCTTGAACAGGCCCGGGCAGCCGCGAGACGTGATGCCGAGGAAAATGAGCGGATGAAGCGGGAGCTCAAGGAACAGAAAAAGAAACTTGAAGAAGACAGGATAAAGCTTAAGGAAAATAAGGCCAGGATACTGGACGAAGCTCACAGAGAGGCTAAGATCCTTGTTATGGACGCTAAATCAGAAGCGAATGAGATAATACGTGATCTTGAAAAAATGCGTCAGCAAGGGATCAAGAGCGGCGCTCTTGAGGATAAAGCGTCAAAAGCGCGTGAAAAACTCAGAGAGCGTGAGGAAAGCATAGACGCTAAAATGAAGCGTGCGGCGAAGCCAAAACAAACATTTGTTGAACCGCCGAAAAATCTGAAACCGGGTGAGATCGTAAAAATAGTGGATCTTGATCAGGAGGCGACTGTGCTAAAACCCGCGGATAAGTCCGGAAATGTGCGTGTTCAGGCGGGTATAATAAAGATGGACGTACATGTAAGCAACCTTCGCAGGACCGACAGCGACAAGAAAAAACAGAAGGAGCTTGCGGATAGATATGTGAGATCAACACGCGCGTTTGAATCAAAAACAAAAAGCGCTTCTACGGAAGTTGATGTCAGAGGGCAGTATCCGGAAGAAGCATGGGCGAATGTCGAAAAGTTTTTGGATGACTGCTATTTGGCGGGGATATCTCCGGCGAGGATAGTACATGGAAAAGGCACGGGCGTATTGAAGAAATATATACGTGATATGTTAAGGCGCCATCGCTATGTAAAATCGTATCGTCCCGGAAGATTTGGAGAAGGAGAAGACGGCGTTACCGTTGTTGAATTAAAATGACCGGATTTGTCCGGAGTAACGGAGATGATGAAAATGGCTAAAAAGAAGCCTGTTATTACAAATGCAATGCGTCTTTTAAGGGCGGCCAAGATCCCTTTTGAAGAAGTCGAGTATGAGGCCGGTGAAGTAGGGGAAGATTTTGGTGAGAGGATAGCCGCATTGACGGGAATCCCGCCTGAGATGTCATTTAAGACACTTGTAATACGCGGAGAGAGGACCGGTATCATGGTGGCATGTATTCCTGTTAAGAATGAGGTAGATCTTAAAAAGATCGCAAAAGCTGCAGGAGACAAGAAAGCGGAGATGATACATGTGAAGGAGCTTTTGGGACTCACAGGTTATATCCGCGGCGGAGTATCGCCAATAGGTATGAAAAAACATTATCCAACATTTGTTGATGGATCGGCGAAGGACCTTGATAAGATAGCTGTGAGCGGCGGAGTTTGCGGAGTTACGCTTATAATGAAGCCGGAGGATCTTAAAAAGGCAACGAACTGCGAATTTTGTGACATAATAAAATAAGAAGTCGAGTAATTGCGAAACATTCGTTTTAAAATTACTTAAATTAAGAAATACGAAAGGGAACTGCAATGGATATTTTCAGACCGGCAGATATATTACTGCCAGACCAAAATAAGTGCGATCTCTCAAAGTGGAGCGTGATCGCATGTGATCAATATACATCTGAGCCTGGATACTGGGAAAAAGCGGCGGAGATAGCTGACGGAGCTCCATCGGCACTTAATATTATATTTCCGGAAGCTTTTCTTGATAAAGGTGACGAGGCTGAGCGTATTGAGAAGATAAATAAGACAATGCGCAGATATATTGAGGACGGGCTGTTTGAGGAATACAAAAACAGCATGATCTACGTAGAGAGAAAACAATATAATGGAAAGGTTCGCCGAGGCATAGTAGGCGCGGTCGATCTGGAATGTTATGATTACAGTGTGGGCTCAGAGTCGCAGATACGCGCTACAGAAGGAACGATACTCTCAAGGATCCCTCCGCGTAAAAGGATAAGAGAGAATGCGTCGCTTGAAATGCCGCATATAATCATGCTTATAGATGACAGAGAAAAAAGTGTGGTCGAGTCGGTTGCAGAACGTCGTGATGATCTAAAAAAACTCTATGATTTTGATCTTATGCTCGGAGGAGGACATATAAGCGGATGGCTGATCGATAAAAAGGGCATAGAAGACGTCATGGACGGAATAAGCGCGCTTGGAGATAGTGAGCTCTACAGAAAGAAGTACGGCGCTGACGGAGGCGGAAAGCTTATTATGGCTGTAGGTGACGGAAATCATTCATTGGCGACAGCGAAAGCGTGCTGGGAAGACATAAAGAAAGGGCTGACGGAGGATGAGAAAAAGACACATCCCGCGCGTTATGCGCTCGTGGAGCTCATGAATCTGCATGATCCGACACTTGAATTCGAGGCGATACACCGTGTAATGTTTGACGTGGATCCCGAAGCGGTAATGGCGGCTCTTAAGGAGTATTATCCGCAGGCATCTGAGGAATTCAGAGGCGGCGGACAGAGGGTGACTGTTGTATATGGTCACACGGAGAAAAAGCTGTATATCAAAGGTTCCGAGTGCAGCGTTTCGGCGGGAACGATACAGCAGTTCATTGATGATTATATCGAAAAGCACGGCGGCAGCGTGGATTACATCCATGGCGGCAGAGTGGTAAGAATGCTGGCGTTTGAGCCGAACCGCATAGGCTTTATCCTTGACGGGATAAGAAAGAATGAGCTGTTTGAAGGCGTTATACACGAGGGCGCACTGCCGAGAAAGACCTTCTCGATGGGCGAGGCAGCGGATAAGAGATATTATCTTGAGGCAAGAAAGATAAAAAAATGAGGACCGGATGACCGGCCCCCGTTATAGCTTCCCGAACGGGAAGCTTTTTTGTTGAAACTTTATTCAACCGCATTCTTTATCATAAGATTATCAACATACATTATTGTCTGATAGCCGCTTGAGTTTGATACACAAATACGGCTTGCGCACATTCTGTTCATTGATGTAAGAGTATCCGAAACAGTGTATGTTGTATTTACATTGACACCGTCACCGGTTATTGTAAGTGTAACGGTATGCGCTGCATTGTCGATCTGCGCCGAAACATGCAGCCATTTTCCTACCGCGTTGAGGTTTACCCAACTTGAGGTCCCGTAATCGTAATATCCGAAATTGCCTCTGCCGACTGTTCCGTCACTGCTTGCCAATGCTATATAAGAATTTGCAAGATCAGCTGTTGTTGGACCTTGATCTTGACCAAATGTAAGCATTACGTATTGGTTAGGACCTACTGTGGTCGTGTTTACATCGAATTCAATATTTGTGACATTTGAGTAAGGCATGTCGGTAAGGGTCACATTTGCATAACGATCTGTGTTCTTGCTGTTTCCTCCGCTTATGTAAAGCGCGTTTCCGTCTGTGCCTTCCGGAAGATCGGAATCATGGACTTCAAAAGACATGCTGTTTTCGTTGTCAACGACCCACGATGCCGGAAGGTCTGTGCTCATGCCGAAATCTTCATCGATCACATATCCATTGTCGATAGTTATCGTATATGTTTTTGTCGTAATGCCATCGGCTGCGGTCACGGTGATCTCTATAGTATTCGGAGTTGTCGGATCACCGTTCAGTGTAACAGTATCGCTTTCCGAAGTCTCTCCGTTTACATTTATGCTATGTGTGGTACCTTCGGGACCTTCATATACTACATCTATTTCCGCTGTGGTATATTTCTGACCGATCGCATACGTACCGTAACTAAGTGTATCCTTATCGAAGCCGTTTATTAGCTGTTCTCCTGCCGTAGAATCCTCAGTATAAGGAGTGATCGTAAGGCTTCTGAGATTCGCGTTTGTTGCATCGTTTGAGTTTACCACATATACAGGTATCTCAACAGTCTGCGAAAATGTAGTGTCTGCCAAAGTGAGTGTTGCAGTGATCGTAGTTTCACCTGTAGCAGCTGCCGTTACATTTATGATACTGTTGTTTTCTGCATCGGCTGAGGCGGTTGCTATACCTTCCGCACTGTAAGTGAAGTCAGTAAATGCCCATCCCTCGGGAACGTTAGATACAGTTACGGATGAAGCGGCAGATCCTTGACCGCTAAGATCGATCTCAAACGGTTCATTGGATGTAATGGTATCACCTTCAGTATTCTGCGGAATGAGATCAAGGGATGAATATACACTAAATGTGCCGAAGCTCTTGATATAAGGAGCTGTGGTCACAGCGGTATCCACTCTTATCTCTGCTTCTCCAAGTGAAAGATTTGTTACAGCGATTGTGTTTTCTCCTGTTATCTCTACTGTTGCAACATCTTCATTTGATGAAGAAGCATCGCTTATTTTGTATCCCTCAGGCAGATCTACTGTCACTGTTTTAGTTTTGCTTGACGATGAGCCAAGTGCATCTGTAAAGCTGAGTCCATCTGCTCCGATGGAAGTTTCACCGGTTGAGAAGGTTGGCGGTACGATATCATCGACAGATGCAAGCTGTGAGAAGCTTATGTTGTCTACAGACAATTCGCAGTCTCTTGTGTGCGGAAGTATGAGCAGACCTTTAAACTGTCCCGCAGCGGTATCATAGAGATAATCTGATGTTCCCTCATACAGAACGGTACCATCACTCTTGCTGGAGATCTTAAGATCGATCTGTTTGTTGACTGTATCAAGCAGCGCCGTGATATTGAGCCAATCTATTGCAGACTCTGATGTGTATACGTTTGTATCATTGACTTCTATGCTTGGAGAATCCTCATTGTTGAGTATCTCAACGCTCATAAATGAGCCATTTGTAGGAGTGAATGGACTCTTGTCATATCCTGTTATATTATTTGCAGCCAGGTCAAATCTTGTATTAAGAGTCGATCTTATATCAAATGATATTTTCAACAGTCCCTGAGCGTTTTCCTCAGTGAGTTCATCCGGGAACATGGTTATCCAACGATATGCCTGTGCATTGTTATTTGTGCTTATGTGGTTATAGTTGTAATACGTATTGCCCTGGTCTGTTTCTATACTGTCATCATTCTGGTTCTGAAGCGAGATATATTCAGGCGGTATAAGTGTATTTGTTGTCGGATCTGTCGCGCAGTTTTCGAAATCGTCACTGAATATTATATCTCCATCGGGAGTGTCATCTGCTATATAAGTAAATGACAAGATAGTCATATTTCCATCGGAATCGGTTATTATCTCATGGTTTTCCTCGTCGACTTCCGCAACATATGCTCTGTAACTTTCTGTAGCATAATCGAATGTTACATCGTCATTAAAATCTGTCAGAGATCTGTCGAGAGTGGATGACTGAGAGTCGTTTGTTTTATCGAGCCAGTCATTTGACACGATAGTTTCCTTAGGCTCGGCGGTATCCATATCCGCATCCTTGTCAAATATTTCTATTACAACTTTGCCGTATGTGAAGTCCTCGAACAGACTGTTCATATTTCTGCGAAGGCTCACATTATCAAATACAAGACCATCGCTGCCCTCGGCAAGAGAAATATTTGTGATAGTATATGGATATTGCAGCGGTTCTGCAGGCGGCGTGTAGATATCCGGATAAGCAGGATTACCATTGTCAGGATTTCCTGCATTTATTATCTCGTCCGGTACAGTATATGCCGCAGGTATTTCACCGCTGTCATCTGCAGGGTCATCATAGTTTTTGACAATTGTAAGTGTATCTACAGAGTTGTCGTCAAACGTCAATGAGCTTATGGTGTATGGAGCATCTGGATCTTCGGAGACTGTTCCGCTGTACGAATCAGCGAGGGGTTCCATGGAACTGTCGCTGCTCCAATCCCAAATAAATGCCTTGTAACTATCCGTGTCCTCGTTATACGATATATTATGATCTGAAAGGTTTATATCGATGCTTTCTCCCGAAGCAACACTGGTATCTATTATATTATCCGATATTGCAGTCGATTTCAAAACGCCGGTAGTCTTGTCATATATTGAAACTATAGCTCGCGCGTCATCGTAAAGAGGTTCATCGGATCCGCCTGAGCCCCCGATCTTTCTCGTATAGCTGAGAAGATCGTCAATTACTGCTCTTTGAGTTGCATCGGTAACCTTGTCAGCGGCAACAAAAAATAATCTTGCCCAATTAGACGATCCCGCATCATTGGCATGGGTCCGGTCACCGGGATAGAAGTAATATTTTGCCTCATTTTCACCTCTGTTATGTTCGTTAGCTGTAACAAGAGCGTTATACCAGTCAAGAGTTTCTTTTTCGAGATTTACATACGCTATGTCTGTCTTTCCGGCAGCCACTTGTTCTGCGGCATATTCTTCAAAAGCGTCTGCAAACGCGGTAAGTCCGGGCTGATATGCTCCGTTGGAAAAATTGTTGACTCTCTCTACCGGTGATGTGAGTAGGAACTTAACACCCTTTTCGCTTATCTGCTCATAGTAAGTGTCAACATATCGAACTGCCTCTTCAACTCCGTTATTCTCGTTGTGCCCCATTGAATAATATGCAAAATCGCCTTCTTTCATATATGGAAGAGCACGGTTTACGTGATTTCTTGTTGAATTTCCGGCAAGACCGCCTTGTCCCATATTTGAAACTGCTATACCTTTGTCAAGGTATCTCGAAAGCCCCGAACCGGTCCCGGTATAATCACGAAGATTAAAATAAGGAAGGTCGGAAGTGCCGTCTGTGGTCGTTGAGTCACCGAACACCCATAAAACAGGGCCTCTTGATTCCTGACTGTATGTTGTTATCTCTATTGAAGCGATACCTACATTTTCACCCTCAAGAACGATGTTTATCATGTTATCGTCTACTGTTCCGCCGTTTTTGTCATGCGCAGAAAGAACGAAACCTGAAAATTCATATGTAAGACCTTCATCGGGTATCTCCTCCTCCATAAGCATCAAATGCTTTCTCTCAGAGAAAAGATTAGCTTTTGCTTCTTTTGATGCGTCGTCCTTGACGATAGTTACTTTTGCGTCATAGAAACGATGATCATCGTCCGGTATCTTTGCGGCAAATCTGATTATCGGTATTTCCGAGCCGTATCTGTAAAGCGGATCGTTGTCCTTGTTTGGGGTATCCGTGGCTACCCAGTCGTCTTCAGCCGTGGCGGGTGATTCGCTGCCGCCGTTTTTGACAATAGCTTTTTGTCCTTCGTCCATGATGAAGCCGTCATAATAGCTTCCGTTTTCTCGTTGTTCTACTTCTGCGAGTGACAGCAGGCCGTAGCCGAGATCATCTGTATATGCGGTATCCGCAGACACAGAAACATAGCCTTCAGCAAGATTGGCCGGATCACCAAAATCATATTTTGTGGTGATCACATCATCAGCAGCCTCAGTCACTGCAGGTATGACCATAACCGAAGCGGCTACTGAAACAGCAAGCGCTGAAGACAGTAGTTTTTTAAGTTTTAAATTCATCTTCTTCCTCTCCTTTGATTTTTTGATATCAGCTTGTCACAAATATTAAAAAATTTGCTTGGCTGAATACTTTTTGCAAAAGTATTTTAATATACTGCTCTTGCAAAGTGTGCGTTCGATCGGTTAGATAAGAAATTCATATACCGATCACGGCACTATTTTTACCCTGCATTTTGATGAACAGGAACTCTCTCTCTGAAAATATTGTATCACATTTTAGATAAATAGATAAGAGTTTTGCATATAAATAAAGTTATTTTGAACAAAAATATCGGTTTTGAAAACAAAATAGCCTCGGCATATCTAATGATATACCGGGGCTATTTTCACTTGCATGGATCAGATAATTTCTTTATGCAATGATTAATCGGTGTAATCTGCGTATATGTTATCTATCGCAAACTTACCGTATGCCCATTCGCCTGAGAAACTCATATTGCTGAGGTTAGCGGCTGTAAGCTCCGATGTTCCCGAAGCAAGCTCCGTACCGTCTGAGTTCGTGAGCGTGTAGGTCATTGTACCGTTTGTAAAGTCAAGTACCGTGTCAACGGAAACGACTGTGCCTGCAGCAAATCCGCTGATCTCTGTGCCGTTGAAGCTTGAATTGCCGCCTGCTGTGTTCACTGATATTGTGATCACCGGAGCCTCGCTGCTGTCAACGAATTGCAGTGTTACGCTTGAGTTCTTGCCGTCTGTCCTTATCTGGTGCGGCTCTATGTCAAAGCCGAAGCGGAGTGAGCTGTGTTCGGAGAGACCAAGATCTCTGTTGTATGCCAGCAATTTACCTGTACCATTGGAGTTATTGCCAATAACAAGCATATTGCCGTTGCCTGCTGCTGTCATGCCTGCAAAGTCAGGGCTGATCGCAGCGTTTGCTATTTCAAACA
This sequence comes from uncultured Clostridia bacterium, assembly GCA_904395315.1. Classification (GTDB taxonomy): domain Bacteria; phylum Bacillota; class Clostridia; order UBA1381; family UBA1381; genus Ornithomonoglobus. The sequence goes on along the minus strand of CAJFNT010000127.1, from coordinate 4,625 downwards.
AACTGCTTGCTGTTCCGGTATTATCTATCCACTCGCTGAAGTCTGTGATCGTTGAGAAATCCTCGTAATAATCACATGAGTATACGGTGAGATTAATAGTCTTTTCAATGCCGTTCATGGTGCAGCTGACAGGGATAACATTTTTGATGTTTGTTCCCGAATAATCTGCAGGTATCGTAACGACTCCGTTATCTACTGTTACAGACTGGTCGTCACATGACCATGTCAGATCATCTGCCGTATACTCAACAGAATTTCCATTCGCATCTACTACATCGCTCACTGTTATCGTAACGGTGTTTTCAGTGCCGGCAGCCATCTTTGTTTTGTTTGCAGAAAGTGTAAAGTTTGCAACATCTTCTATGCCGCCTTGTTCTGAGAACTGTGCCGTAAGAGCAGTATCTCCGCGCAGGCGGAAGCTGTATACAGAGGATGTTGAAACGATCTCTCCGTCAGCGTCTGCCCAACCGGTGAATACATATCCGTCATTTGCTGACGCTGTCGCGGTCAGAACTGTGTTGATCGGAGCAGTGCCTTCGGTAGTTATCGGTTCGTCAGGCTCCTGTCCGGGTATATCAAGCGCATCAAGCTGCGGCGCGATATTGTCGAATGAATCCCAAAGCATCACCTTGCTGTTAGGAGATACTTCTACTGTTGCCGGAGTCTCCTCTGTTACCGTTATCGGGGTAGCATTTAACGATGTGAGCACACCGTCTGTATATGATGCTTCAATAACAACAAATTTGGATTCTGTATTTGCCGTAATGATCACGCTGCCGTCAGAGTATGACATTTTTGTGCCTGTGGTCTCGTTTACAGACTCAATAGGTGCGCGCGTTGCCATGGGGTCAGGAGTTGTTGACGGGGATTCCGCACTGCCGTCTGTGATCGCTGCAGTTCCCCATTCCTCATTTGCGCTCAATGCGCTGTACTTATATTCCGGCAGAGCGGTATCCTTGAGCTTTGCTACCTGGAGGTTTGCTACCTTCATATCAAAGGAAACTCTGTTTCCGCCGAACATAAAGTGTGTATATTCCTTGAATTCTGTGCTTGCATCTGTTGTTTGATACTCCGGTATATCGACTGTGACCGGATCGCCGCCGCTTACTGTAAGAGTACCTGTGCCAAGAACGGTGTCAAGCACGTACTGCACATTTGTAAAGCTTGTTGCGGATACTGTTCCCGCTTCCTGATCACCGATGGTAACTACACCGTTTTCGCCTATTGTGAACAGTTCCTGACCAACGGTGATCCTGTTTACTGATGTGCCCCAGCTTGTGAGCAGGTTGAATGTCATGCCGCCGCCGCCGACATACTGGATATCAGCTGAAATAACATATTTTCCGTCAGTGCCGGAAATGCTCTCTGACAAAGGCTTTGCCATGTAGAATGAACCTGCGCCGTCAGAGGTCAGCTCCGCGTATTTAACGCCGTCTGAAGTCTCGTTCAGATGTGAAGTTATAGCTGAACTGCCGACCTGTGCCCACTCGTTATATTCGGTAAGCGAGTTTGTTGCGCCGTCGTATGTTGCGCCATAATAATCAAAGTTTTCGTATTGATCCTCGTTGCGATCATTTATCAAAAGCTGCTTTTCTATATCTGTCGGTCTGTATACTGCGGAATAAACTGTTCCGCCTTCAACAGGCTGAACGTCCGCATCTGCCTCAATAACTACAGCTGTGTAGGTGTCGCCCTCGGCAAGTACAGTATCACCTCGGAAATTACGTATCGTCTGAGGACCGTAGCCGGTAGAGTTGTCGACCTGGTCAACAGCGTAGATCTTACCCTTTTCGCTTCCGTCTGCATTATATATTGTGATTATTATAACGCCGTATGTACTGAGCGGAGTCTCAGCCGCGCGCGTAGTTACATCTACGTGCGATACAGTGCCGTCATCATTGAAAACAACATCATTTATAACTACCGGATATTTCTCCGTGGTCGGCACTATGTACTGCGGCCATGCGCTGCCGCCTACACCGCCTGCCATGATCTCCTGTGAAACAAGCTGCGGAGTTTCACTGGTCATGTTTTCTATTATTGGTGCCACTACCGCTTTTTGTGTATCGTCCGTTATATCTTGTGCCGCCTCAAAGAAGCAATAAGCAAAGTTTTCGGCACCAAGATCATTTGGATGTGAAGCATCTGTCGCACCGCCTTTGCTTGTCTGGTAATAGTACTTTGCGGCGTCTGAGCTGTTCCCATTATCGGCTGTAACTTTGTCAACGAAAGCGACGCTTGTCTTTGTTAGATTTACGAATGCGATGTCTGTAGCGCCTTCTGCTATTTTTTCGTCAACAAAGTCTCTGCCTGCTCCCTCAAAATTGTCATCACCGCCGAAACGGTCATTCCATTTCAGCTCTGTTTCATTCCATGAATTGATACTCTGGACGGGACTTACTACGAGCAATTTTGCTCCGGCTTCATGGCAAGCCTCGTAATATTTCGGGAGACATGACTTGTACCCTTCCGGACCGGGCGAGTTACTGTCTTCTTTATGATTATGACCATACTCGACATACATATAGTCGCCTGCTTTTATGCGTTCCTTGACCATATTGAAGTGATTATTGTCGGTAGCGTTAAGACCGCCTTCTCCCTCATTTACTACAGCATAGTCTCTTCTCAGGTATTTTGTAAGCCCTGTTCCTACACCTGTGTAGTTCTGAAGTTTAAAGAACGGAAGAGTTGTGTTTCCGTCGGTAACTGTCGAGTCACCTAAAACCCATATCGTGGGTATGGTCTCGACCTGCTGTATCTCAACGGATGCGAGAGCAGCATTCTCGCCGAGAACTCCAACAGTCACCATCTCATCGGGTATAGAGCCTGTGGGAGTGGATTTTTCATAGTATATCGGTGTAACTCGTACAGAGAAAGTTTCAGTAACGGTCTCACCCGCAGCTATCGTCTTTTCAGTATAGATCGGATGCTTTCTCTCTGTGTAGAGCGAAGCCGTTGCGGGCTGTGTCGGGTCAAGCGTTGTAACTGTAGCCTTTATTCTATAGTACGTATCATCTTGAACCTTCAGAGCAAAACGAACAGGGTAGTATACATCAGCTTCATTGCCGAAGATGTCCTTGCCCTCATTTTCGCCTGTACCGCCTGCTCCGACAACGCCTATAGCGTCATTTGTCTCAGGCCCGCCGGCCGCAAGCTCGATCACCTGACCATTCTGTGTGGTCCATCCGTCGTAACGGTTGGTGAGATTGTAGTCTTCCTCGTCAGTGCCAAGGAATCCATACTGATATTCTCCGCCTGTGTTTTCAACAAAATTAACATCCGGTGATACGAGTGTATATCCCTCTTCCGGAGTGCTGTCGGCAGCGCCAAAATCAAATTTCCATTCGTTAAGGACTGTATCGCCTTCAAACAGCGGAACTATCGTGCTTTCATCGTCCGCCGATGCCGACAACGGCACTGCTGTTGCTGCCATTGCCAGAACGACCGCTGAGGCGAGCGCCCGTTTCAGTTTTTTGTTCATGTACATTCCTCCCTTAAAAATTTCTCTCTTATAAATGCTCATGATCACACCGAAACCAAGTGTGATATACCTCTACAATTATATCATAAACAAACAAAAACAAAAAGGCTTTGTTTTTATATTATTGCCTTTTTAAACAAAATACACTGATTTTCATCTGTTTATATCTGACGACGTATCGGTAGGAGAAGGAGTATTTTTTGTAAGTGAATGCATAAAACCATTTATGCTCACAGTCATTATATCGCCTGCCACCGGTTCACCGTCTATCACTATGACATCGGCATATACGGGCTCACCGGCGTCTGTAGGGTAATTTGTTACTAAAAAAGTATAGCGCATACCGCTTTTTCCGGCGTAAGGCACAAGATCGAGCCCGGCTTCGAGCTGTATCTTGTTGTAGCTTGTATAGACCTCGTCAAAGACAGCGGGTATATTTACATTTTCCTTAACAGGTTGATCCGCTCCTATTTCCCATCCAAAACCGAAAAGAAATAAAATACATTTTTCTTCGGTGCGTTCGCGTGAAAATACGGTGTATACTGCGGCAGAAATGATGGACGCTGAAATAAGAGCTGTTATGATGATGGATCTTAAATGCTTCATGATGACACCACCTTAAAATTTTTCATATTTTAGATATATTTGGATTCGTTAAATAAAATTACACCGATTATTTTTTTGCGATGCGGATAATATAAAAACAAACAAGCGTACAGTTTGTACGATAGGGCATGAAGCGGATACGGACCGGATGCGCGTCCTTTTTCGCGGGATGTCATATGTTTTGAAAGGAGAACACGTGATGATAAATAAAATATCGCTTGTTTTGGTTATAATCGGCGCGATCAACTGGCTGTTGATAGGCCTTTTCGGTTATGATCTGGTCGGCGCTATTTTTGGCGGTCAGATGGCGATCATGTCGAGGATTATATACAGTCTTGTCGGGATCGCCGGACTTTGGTGTATAACACTGCTGTTTAGACGTGATACAGCTACAGAGTGATAACCCAGACATTTAATAAGCCCGCTTTCGATATTTCGAAGACGGGCTTATTTGTTGTGTGTCGGGCATGACATAGATCTAGTTGGTGAAAGTCCAACCGCGGGTATTTACCGCCAAGCGTAGTGAACCGCAAGCCTC
>CAJFNT010000126.1 GCA_904395315.1 uncultured Clostridia bacterium | reverse complement strand
GCGTAGTATTAGCCTTTTCACGGGACAGCACCGCTGCTAAAATACGGCAGATGCTCGAGGGGACCGGTCTTGAAACAGACAGCGCGGTTTGCATAACAGGTGCGGAGCTTTTAAGAAGAATAGAGGATTATGAATCACCGATAGTTATAATGGGATATAAGCTGCCGGATATGGTGGTCGATGAGGTGTTTGAGAATGCCGGAACAGAATGCAGGATCATATCGATAGTGAAACCGGAGCATTTGGAGGATATAGAGTATGAGGATATATTTGTTATACCGCTGCCGTTAAACCGGCAAAAGCTTCTGTCGTCTATCGGTGTTTTTCTGGGAAATGCGGCTGCGACGAAGCCCCGCGTTAAAAAGGAACGAGATCCCGAAGAGTCAAAAATAATCGATGAGGCAAAGCTTTTGCTTATGGAACGGTTCCATATGACTGAGCAGCAGGCGCATAGATTTATACAGAAGAGAAGTATGGATACAGGCGCGAGATTTGTAGATACAGCTCGGCTTATACTGAATATGTAATTTAAGGAGAATTGGAATGCAAACGATCAGATTTACAAAGATGCAGGGTGCAGGAAATGATTATGTTTATGTGAACTGCCTTGATAAAAAAATCGAGAATGTGAATGAAACGGCTAAGATAATATCAGACAGACATTTTGGAGTCGGTTCCGATGGCTTGGTGCTTATATGTCCATCCGATAAGGCAGATTTTAGGATGGATATGTATAACAGCGACGGATCACAAGCGGAGATGTGCGGAAATGCGTCACGGTGCGTTGGGAAATACGTTCATGATAAAGGTCTGACGGATAAGACTGTGTTTACGTTGGAGACTTTGGCGGGCATCAAGACGCTTGAGCTTACACTTGATGAAAATGGCAGCACGAAAGCCGTTCGAGTTAATATGGGGGGACCTGTTTTGGATCCTAAAAAGATACCTATAGACAGTGAGTCAAAAGATTTTATAGAACAGCCGGTAGAAGTGGACGGTAAGGAATGGAGAGTGACCGGAGTCTCAATGGGAAATCCTCACGCGGTGACTTTTATCGATGATGTCGATGAGCTTGATATAGAAAGTATAGGACCGAAATTTGAAAATCATCCGCTTTTTCCTAAGCGTATAAATACTGAATTCGCTTGTGTAAAGGACAGAAACACGATAAAGATGAGAGTGTGGGAACGAGGAGCGGGAGAGACACTCGCCTGCGGGACCGGGGCATGCGCTACGCTTGTTGCGGCAGCGCTGTGCGGACTTACAGAGGATGAGGCTGACATTGAGCTTTTGGGAGGCACGCTGCATATAAAATGGGACAGAGAAAGCAATAATATATTTATGACCGGTCCTGCCGAATTCGTTTTTGACGGTGAGATCACAGTGGGATTATGAGATGATACGTGCTTTGTTCAGCGGTGATAAGACAAAAATGCGGAACAGCGCAGTAAAGTCGGACAAAATAATATACCGTAAAAAGTTTGCACAGGTTAAGTTTGTGCATTTTGATAATTGAAATTTGGCGTGAAACGGTGTAAAATAGAAATTGTTATCAGAGGAGAAGTGAAATAAATGGCACAGATAAACGAGAATTATTTAAAGCTGCCCGGAAGCTATCTTTTTTCGACGATCGCAAAGAAGGTAGCGGAATTTCAGGAAAAGAATCCTGAAAGGGAAGTTATCAAGATGGGGATAGGCGATGTGACAAGACCGCTTGTTCCCGCAGTTATTGAGGCTATGCATAAGGCGGTAGATGAAATGGGTACCGCCGAAGGGTTCAGGGGCTATGGACCGGAACAGGGCTATGACTTTTTAAGAAATAAGATAGTCGAAAATGATTACAAAGGACTTGGGATAGAACCAGATGAGATCTTTGTTTCGGACGGAGCAAAGTCAGACTGCGGAAATATCGGTGATATTTTCGGAACAGATAATAAAGTCGCGGTATGTGATCCTGTTTATCCTGTATATGTTGACACTAACGCAATGGCGGGCAGAGCAGGCGATTTTATCAATGAAAAATGGTCTGACCTCTATTATATGCCATGCACGGCGGAAAATGGTTTTATGCCTGAGATCCCGAAGGAAAAGGTAGATATGATCTATCTCTGTTTCCCAAACAATCCTACCGGTGAGACTCTTACAAAGGAGCAGCTGAAACTGTGGGTAGACTATGCGAGAGAAAACGAGAGCGTGATACTTTTTGACAGCGCTTATGAGGCGTTCATAACCGAGCAGGATGTTCCTCACTCAATCTATGAGATAGACGGCGCAAAGGAAGTTGCCATAGAGTTCCGCAGCTTTTCAAAGACTGCCGGGTTTACGGGCACAAGATGTGCGTATACTGTAGTACCGAAAGATCTGAAAGTTAACGGTACGAGTCTTAATCAGCTTTGGAACAGACGTCAGTGCACGAAATTCAATGGTGTTCCTTATATTATCCAGAGAGCGGCGGAAGCGGTCTATACAGAAGAGGGAAGAAAGCAGATAAAGGAAAATATAGATTATTATCTTGAGAATGCAAAAATAATCAGAGAGTCGCTTGAAAAAGCAGGACTGGAAGTTTACGGCGGCATTAATTCTCCGTATGTTTGGGCTAAAACTCCGAACGGGATAAATTCATGGGATTTCTTCGATAAGCTTCTTACCGAAGCAGGTGTTGTCACTACTCCGGGATCAGGTTTTGGACCGAGCGGAGAAGGATATATAAGATTTACTGCTTTTTCAACAAGAGAAAATACAGAGAAAGCAATGGAAAAGATCGCTGGTATACTTTAAGATACAGCGGATGTAAAGCATATAATAAACGGATATTTCGCGTTAGCAATGGAGCAAAGGCGCTTCAGTGTACATACTTCCCATATAGCGGAGGTGTGCTCATTGAGGTGCCTTATTTTATAAAAACATTTGATCGCGGATCGATATTTCGCGATCATCTGAATAAGATTGTTGTGCCGTCGGCACGGAAAGGAATGGGGTAATTGAAGATGGAAAACGGACTTCCTAAAAAGCAGGGATTATACGATCCGCAATTTGAACATGACGCATGCGGTATAGGCTGCATCGCCAATATCAAAGGGAAGAGATCACACAGCATAGTGAACCAGGGTATACAGATACTTAAAAACCTGGCGCACAGAGGAGGTGTGGGTTCTGAGCCCGATACAGGCGACGGCGCCGGCATATTGATACAGATGCCGCATAAATTTATGTGCAAGGTATGTAAAAATGAGGGCATAGAGCTTCCCGAAAAAGGAGATTATGGTGTCGGAATGCTGTTTTTGTCTCCTGATAAAGACACGAGAGAGGCAAGCTTGAAAGAGCTTTCAGAGATAATTTCAGAGGAGGGACAGGTCCTCCTTGGGATAAGGACCGTTCCTGTCTATGACGTCTGCATAGGAGAGAGCGCGAAAGAAGCGATGCCATATATCGTTCAAGTGTTTGTCGGAAAAGGCGACGCAGGGATGGACAACGATTGTTTTGAGAGAAAGCTTTATGTGATAATGAAGCTTGCCGAGAAGCGCATCAGAAAGAGCGGCGAAGATAATTATTTCTATTTTGCATCCTTCTCAACGAGAACTATAGTGTATAAAGGAATGCTTACTCCTGAGCAGGTAAATGAGTTTTATCTTGATCTGAAGGATGAGGATCTTGAGACAGCGATAGCGCTTGTTCATTCAAGGTTCTCAACAAACACATTCCCGTCATGGGAGAGAGCGCATCCGAACAGATATATAATCCATAACGGTGAGATCAATACGATCAGAGGAAATGTGAACTGGGTAAAGGCAAGAGAGCGAATGTTCAGCACGCCTGAGTTTGAGGGCGATATGGACAAGGTAATGCCTGTTATCAATGAAGACGGATCGGATTCGGCAATGCTTGACAACTTTCTTCAGTTCCTTCACCTCTCAGGTTTCTCGCTCCCGAGAGCGGTAATGATGACTATACCGGAGCCATGGGAGAAAAACGAGAATATGGATCCGGCAAAGCGCAGCTTTTATGAATATCATTCATGTGTGACAGAGCCTTGGGACGGACCGGCAGCCGTTGCGTTCACCGATGGAAAACTCGTTGGCGCAACGCTTGACAGGAACGGGTTGAGACCGGCAAGATATTATGTTACAAGCGATGATATGATAATCCTTGCCTCGGAGGTAGGTGTTACGGATATAGATCCGTCAAAGATCATTGCAAAGGAACGTCTGCATCCCGGGAAAATGCTGCTTATAGATACAGAGCAGGGAAAGATCGTTTCGGATGATGAGATAAAAGCATATGAGGCAGCGCATAAGCCATATGCGGAGTGGGTAGAGCAGACACTTGTGGATATCGAGGATCTTCCTGTGAAAGAGGGCGGCGGAAAGGTATGGCATGATCTTGTAGATGAGATAAAAGCCAGCGCGGCACATTCGATAAATAAAGATATAGCACTTAGAAACGCATTGTTCCTTGACAACATGTTCGTAAACAGAGAGAACGGAGATGGATCAGAGCTCAGCCTTCTCACGAAGGAGAAGATATACGGCTATACGTGGGAAGATATAAATATGACGATAAAGCAGATTGTTGAAAAAGGTGATGATCCGGTAGGAGCAATGGGTACAGATACTCCGATAGCGGTGCTTTCGGAAAAACCGCAGCTTCTGTATAATTACTTTAAGCAGCTCTTTGCGCAGGTGACTAATCCGCCGATAGACGCTATCCGTGAGAAAGTAGTGACTTCAACGTACACGCTTTTCGGATGTGAACAGAATCTTTTAACATCGTCGGAACTCAACTGCCGAAAAGTGCGCGCAGGAAGCCCGATCCTTACAAATGAAGAGCTTGCGAAGCTCAGAACTATAGACAGAGAGGGATTTAAGAGTATAACGCTCTCGGCGTTATTCAATACTCATGCAGAGAACGATATGGAAGCGGCTATGGAGACCATTTTTGAGGCTGCCGATATAGCTATAGAGAACGGCTATAATATCGTGATATTGTCAGACAAGGGAGCTAATAAGGATAAGGCTCCGATCCCGGCGCTTTTGGCGGCATCCGGACTCCATCATCATCTGATAAGACAGGGCACAAGGATGAAGGTATCTATCGTGCTTGAAACAGGCGAGCCGAGGGAAGTGCATCATTTTGCATGCCTTGTCGGTTATGGCGTGAACGGAATAAACCCGTATCTCGTATATGAAGAGATAGAGCATCTTGAAGAGCTCAAAATGATATCGTATCCGTATGATGAAGCTGTTAATAGATATAACAATGCTGTAACGAACGGTATCGTAAAGATCATGTCTAAGATGGGAATATCGACTATCGCGTCGTATCAGGGAGCGCAGATATTTGAGGCGCTTGGCATCAGAGAGAGTGTTGTTGAAAAGTATTTCACAGGTACAGCGACAAGAATAGGCGGTCTTGGACTTGAAGAGATAGAAAAAGAGGTAATGGAGCGAATGAAGAGCGCTTTCGACAAGGTATCATCCACGAAAGCGCTAAAGGCCGGAGGCAATTATAAATGGCGCGCGAAGGGCGAATACCATATGTTTGATCCGTCATCGATATACAAGCTCCAGCAGGCATGCAGGACCGGAAATTATAAGCTGTATAAGGAATATGCGGCAGAGATGGACGCGCACCGCGGCAAGCAGTGCACCATACGCGGTATGCTCAATATAAAGACGATCGACAAGCCTATAGCTATAGACAAGGTCGAGAGCGTAGAGAGCATAGTTAAGAGATTCAAGACCGGCGCGATGTCATACGGATCTATCTCAGGCGAGGCGCATGAATGTCTTGCTATCGCGATGAACAGGCTTGGCGGAAAGTCGAACAGCGGTGAGGGAGGAGAGAATCCTGACAGATTTATCCCAGACGAGAACGGCGATTCAAGATGCAGCGCGATAAAGCAGGTCGCATCGGGACGTTTTGGCGTTCATATACACTATTTGCAGAACGCGAAGGAAATACAGATCAAGATGGCTCAAGGCGCGAAGCCGGGTGAGGGCGGACACCTCCCCGGAGGAAAGGTGTATCCTTGGATCGCAAAGGCGAGACACTCGACACCGGGTGTGAGCCTTATCTCACCTCCGCCGCATCATGATATATATTCGATAGAGGATCTGGCCCAGCTCATAACCGATCTCAAGAATGCAAACCGTGACGCGAGAGTTACGGTAAAGCTTGTATCCGAGGCCGGAGTGGGAACGATAGCTGTAGGAGTTGCGAAGGGCAGAGCTGATGTTATACTCATTTCCGGCTATGACGGCGGAACAGGCGCTGCTCCGAGGACCGGTGTAAGACACGCGGGACTTCCATGGGAGCTCGGTGTTGCTGAGACACATCAGGCGCTTCTGATGAACAATTTGAGAAACAGGGTCGTTATAGAAACAGACGGTAAGCTCCTTACAGGACGAGATGTCGCGATAGCGGCGCTTTTGGGAGCTGAGGAATTCGGGTTTGCGACAGGACCGTTGATAGCGATAGGCTGTGTAATGATGAGAGTATGTAATCTTGACACCTGTCCGGTCGGCGTTGCGACTCAGAATCCGAAACTCAGATCGAGATTTGCGGGTAAACCGGAGTATGTTGAGAACTTCATGAAGTTCATTGCTCAGGATCTCAGAGAGTGGATGGCTAAGATAGGCGTAAGGACAGTTGATGAGATGATAGGTCATGTTGAGATGCTTTCGCAGAAGACGGTTGAAGGAAACAAAAAGGCTGCTAAAGTAGATCTTTCATCACTTTTGTATCAGCCTAAGATATGTTCGAACGACTATGAGAGATACCACAATGTCGAGCAGGATCATGAGCTCTATAAAACGCTTGATATGAATACCCTTTTGAAGCTTTGCGAGTCGGCTATAAAGAGCGGAAAACGCATAGAGTCGAAGATGGCTATACACAACACAGACCGTGTTACAGGCACGATACTTTCGTCAGAGATAGCACGCAGACACGGAGAGGAAGGCCTTCCCGAGGATACTATCATGCTTGATTTTATAGGTTCAGCGGGACAGAGCTTCGGCGCGTTCCTTGCCCCCGGTGTCACCATGAGGCTTGAGGGTGATTCGAATGACTATATAGGCAAGGGACTTTCAGGCGGAAAGATAATAGTTGTGCCGCCCGCAGAGTCAAGCTTTGATCCATCCAAGAATGTTATAATAGGAAACGTTGCATTCTACGGAGCGATACGCGGTGAGGCGTATATAAGAGGTGTCGCCGGAGAGAGGTTCTGTGTAAGGAATTCGGGAATGACAGCTGTTGTAGAGGGAGTCGGTGATCACGGCTGCGAGTATATGACAGGCGGATGTGTCATGGTGATAGGCGAGACCGGCAGAAACTTTGCAGCCGGGATGAGCGGCGGTGTAGCGTATGTTTACGATAAAGACGGAGAGTTTGATGAAAAATGCAATAAGGCTCTTGTAAATCTCAAGAAACCGGATAAGGCAGATATCGCAAAGATGAGAGAAATGCTTGAAAATCATCTTGAATATACCGGTTCGGATATCGCTGGTTCAATACTTGCCGACTTCGAAAATGAAGCAAAGAAGTTCATTAAGGTCATACCGACGGATTACGAGAAAGTCGTAAAAATAATGGACGAAGAAACGAAAAAAGGC
>CAJFNT010000125.1 GCA_904395315.1 uncultured Clostridia bacterium | reverse complement strand
GGAGTTGTTTCAAATTCAAAGGGTGTTAATGTTCCGAATGTGGAGCTTTCAATGCCGTACATGAGCGAAAAGGACAAGGATGACATCCTTTTTGGAATAGAACAGGATTTTGACTTTATAGCGGCTTCATTCTGCCGAACGGCTGAGGATGCACTTGAGATCAAGCAACTTCTCGAACGCAACGGAGGCAGAGATATAAATCTTATAGCTAAGATAGAGAATGCGCAGGGTGTACAAAATATTGATGAGATACTGAATGTTACAGACGGAATAATGGTTGCCCGCGGAGATATGGGTGTAGAGATAGATATGCAGGATCTGCCTGTAATACAGAAAGATCTTATAAGAAAGACATATCGTGCTGGTAAAAGAGTTATAACCGCGACGCAGATGCTTGACTCCATGATACGAAATCCGCGGCCGACAAGAGCAGAGGTGAGCGACGTTGCAAATGCCATTTATGACGGCACATCAGCTATAATGCTTTCGGGTGAGACGGCTATGGGCAAATACCCGATCGAGGCTGTAAAGACGATGTCATCAATCGCCGAGAGAACTGAAAATGACATAGATTATGTAAAGCGGCTTAAGATGATGGATTTTGAAAGTGGATTTGATGTTACAAATGCGATTTCGCATGCCACATGCACAACCGCGCATGATCTGGGAGCTGCGGCGATAATAGCTCTTACATATTCCGGAGGTACTGCTCGCCAGATTTCAAGATTTAGACCGAATTGTCCTATAATAGCGCCGACATTAAGCGAGAAATCAAGAAGACAGCTCAACCTTTCATGGGGTGTGATACCTGTAATGAGTCATGTGGCTGCAAACTCGGATGAGCTTTTTGACAGTGCGGTAGATGATGCGGAACGGATGAATCTTGTTAAAAACGGAGACCTTGTGGTTATAACAGGAGGCGTACCGATGGGGGTGGCAGGCACTACGAATATAATGAAGGTGCATCTGGTAGGACATATACTTGTCAAGGGAGATGGGCTTTCAGATCTGCATGCAACAGGAAATGTATGCGTATGCAGAAGCAAAAAAGAAATGGATATGAAATTCCGTGATGGTGATATAGCGGTCATAGACAGATTGTCAACAGATATGATACCGAGACTTAAAAAGTCAGCCGGTATAATTACTGAGGCAACAGATCATTTGGAGGATCTTAATATACTTTCTATGGCGTTGGATATACCCATAATAGTAGGCGCTGCCGGTGCTACAAAGATATTAAAAAGCGGAACTTCTATAACAATGGACGCTTCCAACGGGATGGTATATGCAGGACACAGTAAGATAGAATTTGAATAATTTATTCATAATATAAAAGATATATCATTAGACCGGCGTTTAAGCGCCGGTTTTAAATTAATGAAAATTTTAGATGGAGGGAAACTTTATTATGGCATACAAGAGTGAAACAAGATTGACAGTCAGATATGCGGAAACTGATATGATGGGAATAGTACATCATTCAAGATATTATCCATGGTTCGAACAGGCAAGAACGGATTTTATTAAAAAGTGCGGGCTGACGTATTCGCAAATGGAAAAGATGGGGATACTTTTGCCTCTTACAGAAACAACTTGCAAATATATATATGGACTTACCTATGAGGATGAAGTGCTTATAACATGTGAAATAGAAAAGCTTTCAGTAGCGAGAATAGAGTTTTCATATAACGTGTATAAGTTGCCGGAGATGAAAAAGGTATCGGAAGGTAAGACAAAACATGGGTTTACTGGCAGGGATCTTAGACCGATGAATTTAAAGAAAGTTTTTCCTGATGTATGGGATAAGCTTTCAGCACTTGCTGAATAAATATCATAAATAGCACCATAGGGGGTATACAAAATGGATAGTATAAATATTTCTGTTCTTGACGCTGACACTTTGGGAGATGATATTGATTTTGGAATATTTGAGAAATTTGGCAAGGTGGATGTATATGGCATGACAGATGTAAGACAAGTCAAATTTCGCGTAATGGATTCAGATGTTATAATAGTTAATAAGATAAAACTGAACAGGGAGACGCTGGGAGAGGCCAAAAGACTAAAACTTATATGTGTTACCGCCACAGGATTTGATAATATTGATTTGGAGCATTGCCGAAGAAAGGGAATTGCGGTGGCGAATGTAAAGGGGTATTCAACTCAGTCAGTGGCACAGGTAACCGTTTCGTTGGCTCTTTCACTTGTTAACCATATACCGAGTTATGACAAGTATGTTAAAGATTATAGTTATTCCAAAAGCGGAGTGCAGAATCATTTAAAGCCGGTATTTCATGAATTGAGCTCACTTACATGGGGAATCGTAGGACTGGGAGACATAGGTACACGTGTGGCGGAGGCGGCAAAATCGCTGGGCTGCGATATACTTGCATTTAAGCGAAGACCTGATCCATTATATAAATGTGTATCGTTGAAGGAATTGTGTCGAAAATCAGATATCATATCAATACATCTGCCTCTTAGCAACACTACACGAGGAATAATAAGCGCGGAGATCATATCTGAAATGAAGAACTCGGCGATCGTTATAAATGCGGCCAGAGGAGCGGTTACAGATGAGGCCGCATTGGCTGCGGCAATTGCCAACGGAAAACTCGGAGGATTTGCCACAGATGTTTATTCGGAAGAACCGCTTTCAGCGTCAAGCCCATATATTTCTATAATGGATATGCCGAACGTTTTATTTACACCTCATATGGCGTGGGGCGCATATGAAGCCAGAGTCAGATGTATGGAAGAAATAGAAAAAAATATATATGCATTTTTGAAAGGAAGAAAAAGAAATCGTGTTGACTGAGAGATCTTTTTTTAAACGACTGACCATTATTGGAGCCGCAGTGTTTATGGCGGTATCCCCGTTTGAAATACAGACTTTTGCTGCTGATGATATAAGCCTTAAAATAGGCAATACAACGCTTACTTTTAATTATCTGTATCCGGTACTTGAGAATGGTGAGGATGCGTCGATTTTAAGCGGTATAGATCTGTTCGCAAAAAATAGGATACAGGTATGGAGCGATCAGCGACGTGATCCGTTTTGTATACTTAACAGGAGTTTTATTTTTGAACAGACGGTGATCGATGATGAGGCAGCCAAGGAGTATGTGGATATCGTTGATAAGATCGCTGAAGAATTGCCGGAAGTGAATGTGTACAATATGATAGTTCCTGACGCGTATGAATTGTATGCGCCAAAGAAGTACAGTACAGGACAAATAGATATGATAAATAACATATACAGGAGGCTTCGCAGCGCGGAACCTGTTGATGTTACATACGCTCTTGCGGAGCATGCCGATGAGAAGATATTTTTTAACACGGATCATCACTGGACACAACGCGGCGCATATTATGCATGGGCACGTTTTATGGAGCAGAAAGGCATGAGCGTTTCGTCTCTCTCAGAGTTCAAAGAGATAAATACATCTATGATGGGGTCTTTTGCGTCAATGCTGAGCAGTGAGGAACGGCTTTTGTATCTTGACAGTCCAACGGAAGAGTTTGAAAGATTTATGCCGATTTATGATACTGTTTCGAAAGTGTACGGCGATATGGAGATGCAGGAATATATATATGATGCGCCTGTACTGAATCTTGGTTTTAATGATTATGCGAGCTTTTTGACCGGTGACAATCCGCTGACTGTCATTGACAGCGGAGTTGATAACGGGAAAAGTATTGCTGTGATAAAGGAGTCTGTCGGAAATCCTCTCTGTGTCTGGGCAGTCAATAATTATGATAAGATATATGTGATAGATATACGCGGATTTGAGGATGGCACATTTAATATAAAGGATTTTTATGATCTTACCGGATTTGACGATCTGCTTATAGAAAGTTATCCGACAACGATAGCCTCAGATGATCTCAGAGGTCACATAAAGGCGCTTATTTAAGATAAATGGCTGTAACGATGATATACAGTCACAAAAATAAGAGAGGAGATATTACATGGTAAAGTTTTTTATTTCATCACTTTTGAGCGTATCAATGGCTGCTATGCCTATGGCTGTTTTTGCAGCGCCTATTGCTGAAAGCACTTCACAGCCGGCGGCCGCGCCGGTGGAAACCGAAAATGTACAGGAAACAGCTGCACCGGAGGCTACTGCATCAGTGGGACCGGATGATGAACAGCAATTTGCGGTAGAACCTCAGGATATAGTATTTCATACTACAGGCGGAGGAAAATATTTGTATAACAATAATCCCGAGGGCATCGATGACGCTATGGTAGCGGCGGGAGACGAGCCGAGATATATTTCGAATCATGAAGGCCTTGAACCGGATAAGTATCATTTGTACATGTCTTATTTTAACTATACCGGAGGCGGAGGTCGCGGGTATGATATTGAGGTTGATGTGCAGATAACGGCAAGGGAAGACGCGGTCATTACTATAGAGAATGCATCATTTGAAACGATAGATGTGTTTGCCTATGAAGAAAATGGAACTATATATCACGACATGCCCGACTGGCAGTTTGATGGAGTGTGCGCAGATATTCTGGGTGTGCCTATAATAGATATATGGGGAAATGATCTGTACACACCTCATGAGTATGAACCTGTTACAGTTAAAATAAAAAAAGGTGAATCTGTATGGCTGAGCAAATATTTTGACAGCTATGACGTGGTACATTATGCGGATCCGGTACATTTTCAGGCGATAGTGGATGTGGAATCGGGAGTCGTTGACATGGATACAGCGGCCTTGCCGCATAACGGCAAGCTCGGAGACCGTAGCGATGTGCCGAAAGATATAGGCTTTGGTATATACAGGTACGATTATACCGTGAAAGGCATAGCGGATACCTTACCTGAGGTAGAAACGGATGTGCTTGAGTATACTATAGATGATTCAGACATTGATGGTACGATACTGCCGGGAACTGTTTACAATCAGTATTCTCCGGACGGACTCACTGTAGAGAATTGGTGCAGTAATATCAATCCCGTATCAGATTATTGGTCAAAGACTATAGCGGTGGAATCTGATATGATAAAGCTTGAGTATGAGGATGATAATAAACTTACATATTACGGAGAAAATGTTAAGGACCGTGATAATATATGGAGATTTGATACAAGGCATACATCTGCTTCGGAATATGTAAGCATATCGGGAAAAGATCCCGAGGATTATTCTCCGAATTTTGAGGTAGAGGATATATATCAGACCGGAATAGAACCTGTTGCTTGCAATCTTGGAAATTACGGGGTCATAGAGAAGTATAATCTTGAGATCACCAATAATGGCACACATGATAGATATTTTGAGTACAATATCATGACAAAATCTGATGTTGTCGTATTTGCAGCTGATGAGAATGGAAATTTTGATGAAGCTTACCGTAAGGGGATCACAGATGACGCGGTCTATACTCCGATGGTATCGGTGCTTCTGCCGGCGGGAGAGACAACGAGATTCAGTGTTAATATGTTTATTCCGGTAAATGTGAATGGCGGTATACAGAACAGATTTATCATACGCGATAGTTACAATGTAAAAGTAGAGCCGCTTAAGGAAAGAAATTATGTGGATCCGCTTCGCGGCAAAAATTTGAGTGAAGTGAAGGACAAATTAGGGAAAACTGCGCTTGCCGAATTTTCAAGTAATCTTGACAGTTACGAGATAAACGATGGAGACGGTATACATCTTGTGAGATGGTGTGCATGGGACGGCGCTCATTATTTTTACTCAAATACATGGAAGAATTGCAACACAGTATATGTGCTTGATGATGATTATGAGATAATACATAGCTTCAAGCTTCCTAATTTCGCTTCCGAAACGGATATATCTGACGGAGTGCTCTATGCAAGAGATATAATCAACGGTATATATGCTTCATATGATAACGGTGCCACCTGGTCTCAGACAACATTGAGTCTGATACCGCCAAACACTGATTTTGACCGCAATTTAGGTGAGATCGAAACTGTCACTCTGACTTCTGCGGATGGCACAACAGCAGAATATAAGGTGGATTTTTCTGATTATGACGAATATATGAAGAATTTTGAACTGACCAAGAATACCGGTCAAAAGTTTTCCGACAGAGAATATATATCTATGATAATAAACGGAAAATATATTGCCGGTGAAGGTATGGATATAAGCGGGACAAAGTACATAGCTGAGAATGATGAATGGATAGTGAATGAGGCTGAAAATCAGATTTTCAAACATAAAACGGCATCACCATGGTCATATGATTATCTTGACAGAGCATTTGGATACGGTATCGTGCCTATGTATATGAAGTCAGACAGCAAGAGTTTTACCGAACCACTTACTCGTCTGGAGTTCTGCGACTTGATATATGAGATGCTTGATTGTATGGATTCAGTTCCGAAGCCGTCAAGCCATGCATTTGCAGACTGCAGCGATGAGCGCGTGTTATCTCTCGTTACAGCGGGTATCATTACAGGAATAACGAGTACTGAGTTTGCTCCTCAAAGCGGCATAACGAGAGAACAGGCTGCGGCCGTGCTTGCCAGAACTGCAGCTTATATGAAAGCTGATCCGGATAAAAGTGTAGTCGAGATAAAAGATACTGTTTCTGACTGGGCAAAAGAGAGTGTATATATGATGTATAACGCTGGCATAATGAACGGTGTGGGAGATGGAAATTTTGACGCGTACGGAAGTTATACGAAAGAGCAGTCTATAACTGCTCAGACACGTCTTTATGAATATCTGTTGTGCGCGGATGCATATCATAGATTGCCTCAGATACCGGATGGAACGAAATATTATGCTGTTTATAAAGAAAATTACAGAGACGGAAGGATAGAACTCACGAGCTTTGATACGTCAGACGGTTCGGTCCCCAAACTCATAAGCGGTGATTCGCTTACGATAGAAAATGAGAATCTTTATACGAATGACAGGAAGTATTATCTGTCGTGCGGAGAATGGATACCGTTTGAAAAAGATTATGTTCGGATAAGCAATATGTCCGGTGGGCTTATCATAACAAACACACCATTTTAATAAATTTTCATAAAGATCCGAAATATATAGCTCGATGAGTAAATTTGCAGCAAAGACATAAAAAATGGGAGACAGTCTGTTGGAACTGTCTCCTGTTTTAGGTTGTGTGTCGGGCATGACATAGATCTAGTTGGTGAAAGTCCAACCGCGGGTATTTACCGCCAAGCGTAGTGAACCGCAAGCCTC